>JBDSSV010000116.1:0-5160 GCA_039928535.1 Burkholderiales bacterium | reverse complement strand
CGGCATTTGGCACAGTGTGATAGTCCTCCCCTTCACTTCTCACCCTTCACCGCTCACGGAATTTCATGCCGACGTGGTGGAATTGGTAGACACGCCGTCTTGAGGGGGCGGTGGCGAAAGCCGTGAGAGTTCGAGTCTCTCCGTCGGCACCATTAAATGCAGGATTGAGGATCGAGTAATCGGGATCGGGTTATTTGGCGTGTGCGGAGTAAAGCGTAAACTGTCGGATACTATTCGAATGCGTATCGTTACTCAATCCTCAATCCTCAATCGTCAATCCTCGATCCGGATCGAGCCATGCTAGAAAATTATTTCCCCATTCTGCTGTTCATCATCGTCGGCGCCGGCGCCGGCATCGCGCCTATCGTCCTCGGCAGCGGAGTGAGCCGTCTGCTCGGCGTGCACCGCCCGGACAGCGAGAAGTTGTCCCCCTACGAGTGCGGCTTCGAAGCGTTCGAGGACGCGCGCATGAAGTTCGACGTGCGCTACTACCTCGTCGCGATCCTGTTCATCCTGTTCGATCTCGAAATCGCGTTTCTGTTTCCGTGGGCCATCGTGCTGCGGGAAATCGGCATGTTCGGTTTTCTCGCGATGGTCGTGTTTCTCGCCATTCTCGTCGTGGGCTTCGTCTACGAATGGAAGAAAGGCGCGTTGGAGTGGGACTAGCCTTGAAGAGGGCCTTATATGCCTGACGGCGGCGTGATGGACAAAGGGTTCGTCGTGACCAGCATGGACACGCTGATCAACTGGACGCGCACCGGCTCGATGTGGCCGATGACGTTCGGTCTCGCATGCTGCGCAGTTGAGATGATGCATGCCGGCGCGTCGCGCTACGATCTCGACCGCTTCGGCATCGTGTTCCGCCCGAGCCCGCGCCAGTCCGACGTGATGATCGTTGCCGGCACGCTGTGCAACAAGATGGCGCCGGCTTTGCGCAAGGTCTACGACCAAATGGCGGAGCCGCGTTGGGTGATTTCCATGGGTTCGTGCGCCAACGGCGGCGGCTACTATCATTACTCGTACTCGGTGGTGCGCGGCTGCGACCGCATCGTGCCGGTCGACATCTACGTGCCCGGCTGTCCGCCGACCGCCGAGGCGCTGCTCTACGGCATCATCCAGCTGCAGAACAAGATCAAACGCACCAATACCATCGCACGATAAAGAGCGCGCTGAATTGACTACGCGTAACCAGGTTCTCATCGAAAGCGTGCAGGCGGCGCTGGCCGGCCAGGTCGTCTCGATAACGGAAGCGCGCGGGGAAGTCACGCTCGTCGTCAAAGCCGCCGACCTGCTTGCCGCGATGACGGCGCTGCGCGACGGCGCCGAGCTCGACTTCTCGCAGCTCATCGATGTCTGCGGCGTCGATTACAGCGCTTATGCGGGTTACGAGGGCGCGCGCTTCGCGGTCGTTTACCATTTGCTGAGCCTCTCCAGAAATCGCCGTCTGCGCGTGCGCATATTCTGCGCGGCGGACGATTTTCCGGTTGTCGATTCGGTCATCGGCGTATGGCCGGCCGCGAACTGGTTCGAGCGTGAGGCGTTCGATCTCTACGGCATCGTGTTCGACGGCCACCCCGACCTGCGGCGCCTGCTTACCGACTACGGCTTCATCGGCCATCCGTTCCGCAAGGACTTTCCGGTTTACGGCAACGTCGAAATGCGCTACGACCCCGACCAGCAGCGCGTGATCTACCAGCCGGTAACCATAGAACCGCGCGAGATAGTACCGCGCATCGTGCGTGAAGAGCATTACGCCGACAGCGAAGGGTTCCGCAAAGGCTAGCATTGGATATGAACGACAAAAAGTATTTGCCACAGAGGTCACAGAGAGCAGAGAGGTTTTGTCGCGTGCTTTTCTCTGTGTCCTCTGTGATCTCTGTGGCTGGCTGGATTTTGCATGGCTGAAATCCGCAACTACACGATGAACTTCGGGCCGCAGCATCCTGCCGCCCACGGTGTGCTGCGCCTGGTGCTTGAGCTCGACGGCGAAGTGATCGAGCGTGCCGACCCGCACATCGGGCTCCTGCATCGCGCGACGGAAAAACTCGCCGAGACCCGCACCTTCATCCAGTCGGTGCCGTACATGGACCGGCTGGATTACGTGTCGATGATGTGCAACGAGCACGCCTACGTGATGGCGATCGAAAAGCTGCTCGGCATCGAGGTGCCGCTGCGCGCGCAGTACATCCGCGTGATGTTCGACGAGATCACGCGCGTGCTCAATCATTGTCTGTGGCTGGGCGCACATGCGCTCGACGTCGGCGCGATGACTGTTTTCCTCTACTGCTTCCGCGAACGCGAAGACCTGATGGATTGCTACGAAGCGGTGTCAGGCGCGCGCATGCACGCGGCGTACTACCGTCCGGGCGGCGTCTACCGCGATTTGCCCGACACGATGCCGCAATATGAAGCGTCGCGCAATCACAATGCGGCGGCGGTCCGCGATCTGAACACGAACCGGCAGGGTTCGTTGCTCGACTTCATCGAGGACTTCACGCGGCGCTTCCCGACGTATGTCGACGAGTACGAAACACTGCTCACGGACAACCGCATCTGGAAGCAGCGTACCGTGGGCATCGGCGTCGTGACGCCGGAGCGCGCCAAGGCATTGGGCTTTACCGGCCCCATGCTGCGCGGCTCGGGCGTCGAATGGGATTTGCGCAAGAAGCAGCCGTATGAAGTCTACGACCGCATGCAGTTCGATATCCCGGTCGGCGTCCACGGCGATTGCTACGACCGCTATCTCGTGCGCATCGAGGAAATGCGCCAGTCGAACGGCATCATCAAGCAATGCATCGAGTGGCTGCGCCAGAACCCCGGCCCGGTGATGATCGACAGCCATAAAGTCGCGCCGCCGTCGCGCGTGGCGATGAAGCAGAACATGGAAGAGCTGATTCACCACTTCAAGCTTTTCACCGAAGGCATGCATGTGCCGCCGGGCGAATCGTACGCGGCGGTCGAAGCGCCCAAGGGTGAATTCGGCATCTACCTGATATCCGACGGCGCCAACAAGCCGTACCGCGTGAAAATCCGCGCGCCGGGCTTTCCTCATCTTGCCGCGCTCGATGAAATGGTGCGCGGGCACATGATTGCCGACGTGGTTGCCATTATCGGCACGCAGGACATCGTGTTCGGGGAAATTGACAGATGAACGCGCCGCTCGTATTAAGTCCCGCCGCGCTGGCGGACATCGACCGCGCCGTTGCCAAATATCCGGCCGAGCAGAAGCAGTCGGCTGTGATGGCCGCATTGACCGTCGCGCAGGGCGAAAAAGGCTGGCTGTCGACGGCGACCATGGATTTCGTCGCCCACTATCTCGACATGCCGCCGATCGCGGTCTACGAGGTTGCGAGCTTCTACACGATGTACGACCTGAAGCCGGTCGGCAAATGCAAGCTCGCCATCTGCACCAACCTGCCGTGCGCTTTGCAGGGCGCGACAGTCGCGGCGGCACATCTGAAACAAAAACTCGGCATCGGTTTCGGCGAGACCACGGCGGATGGCGCGTTTACGCTGAAAGAGGCCGAGTGTCTCGGCGCCTGCGGCGATGCGCCAGTGCTGCTGGTCAACGACAAGCGCATGGCCTGCGCGATGACCCCGGACCAGCTCGATAAACTGCTCGAGGAAATGAAATAATGGGTCTGCCCGTAGCACCTTTCGCCGGCGATATTTATGGTCCCGATGCCGTGATCATGCAAGGCATCACGGGCGCCAATTGGCGGTTGCAGGATTACGTCGCGCGCGGCGGCTACTCTGCGCTGAAAAAAATACTCGGTGAAAAGATTCCGCCCGAGCAGATCATCGCCGAGCTCAAAAAATCCGCGTTGCGCGGCCGCGGCGGCGCCGGTTTTCCGACTGGACTCAAGTGGAGCTTCATGCCGCGCCAGTTCCCGGGCGCCAAATACCTCGTGTGCAATTCCGACGAGGGCGAGCCCGGCACGTTCAAAGACCGCGACATCATGCGCTACAACCCGCACATCCTGATCGAGGGCATGGCGATAGGCGCGTACGCGATGGGCATACCCGTGGGCTACAACTACATACACGGCGAAATCTGGGACGTCTACGAGCGCATGGAAGAAGCGCTGGCCGAGGCGCTCGCCGCCGGCTACATCGGCAAGAAGATACTCGGCTCCGATTTCAGTTTCGACCTGTACAACCATCACGGCTGGGGCGCTTACATCTGCGGCGAGGAAACCGCGCTGCTCGAATCGCTCGAGGGCAAGAAAGGCCAGCCGCGTTTCAAGCCGCCGTTCCCGGCGAGCTTCGGCCTCTACGGCAAGCCGACGACCATTAACAATACCGAGACTTTCGCGGCGGTGCCCTGGATCATCAATAACGGCGGCGATGCGTTCCTGGGCCTCGGCAAGCCGAACAATGGCGGTACCAAGATTTTCTCGGTGTCGGGCGACGTCGCGCGGCCGGGCAACTACGAAGTGAAGCTCGGCACGCCGTTCGCCAAGCTGCTGGAAATGGCGGGCGGCATGCGCGGCGGCAAGCAGCTCAAGGCAGTCATCCCCGGCGGCTCGAGCATGCCGGTGCTGCCGGCTGACGTGATGATGGCGACCGACATGGACTACGACTCGATCGCCAAAGCGGGCTCGATGCTGGGCTCGGGTGCGGTGATCGTCATGGACGAGACGCGCTGCATGGTTAAAAGTCTCTTGCGCCTGTCATATTTCTATTACGAAGAATCGTGCGGCCAGTGCACGCCATGCCGCGAAGGCACCGGCTGGCTCTACCGCATGGTGGATCGGATCGAGCACGGCCAAGGCAAGCCGGAAGACCTCGATCTCTTGAACAACATCGCCGACAACATCCAGGGCCGCACGATTTGCGCGCTGGGCGATGCCGCGGCGATGCCGGTGCGCGCGTTCATCAAGGTGTTTCGCGACGAGTTCCAGCACCACATTGACCATAAGCAGTGCCTGGTTCCTCATTATGTTTAGATCGGTGCCACATTTTGCCCTCACCCCCAACCCCTCTCCCGCTGAAGCGGGCGAGGGGAGCGTTGTGAGTCGCGGAGCGACTGATGCTAGAGATTGAAATCGACGGCCAGAAGCTAGAGGTGCCCGACGGCAGCACCGTAATGGACGCCACCAACCAGGCCGGCGTCTACGTGCCGCATTTCTGCTATCACAGGAAATTGTCGATCGCGGC
>JBDSSV010000115.1:0-6420 GCA_039928535.1 Burkholderiales bacterium | reverse complement strand
AATAGCCGTGAATACCGACGCCGTGCACGACTACGCCCCGGATGCGGTCACGTTCCGTATAAGCCAGCTTGGCCGCCCAATAGCCGCTCCAGCTCTGGCCGCGCACGACAATGCGTTTTGCGTCGATGTCATTGCGCGTCTGCAGATAATCCAGCACGCGCGAGTACATGCGCTCGGCGCCGACGTCGACCTTGAGCGGCGCCTGGCCGGTGCCCGGCATGTCGAGCGCGAGTACCGCGATGCCGCGCCTGATCAGGCCGTCGCTGTTCGCTGCAACATCCTCTTTTCGCGTATCAAGGCCACTGATGCCGATCAGCAGAGGCGCGGGCCGCGCGTTCGGCGGCAACCTCAAATAACCGACTATCTCCTTGCCCTCGAACGGAATACGTACGATTTCGAGCGGTGGATCGATCAGTTTGCCGTACGCGGCGAAAGCCTCCAGCGCTTGCGCATACGCCTGTTTTTTGCCGGGAGAATTCTCGACCGGCCAGCGCGCAAAGTTGTAGGTCTCCCAAGCGTGTTTGTAGCTCTCTGCTGCTTCGCGCGGCGCGGACACCTGCTGCGACCGCGCTTTTTCCACGTAGCGGTCACCTATGCGGCTGAACGCCGCCGCCCATGCATCTGGCTCCAGGCTGTTGAGGCCCGCCATCGCTTCGCGCACGTCATCGCCCTTTACGCCGCCGAGCGGCGGCAGGCTGCGGTCAGCGCGTCGCTGGGTCTCCTGCTTGAGCTCGGCGAGATCGCGCGGACCGGTATTTTGCGCAAGCGCGCCCGCCGCAATAAGCAGGAACATAGCGCCGATTGCGCTCGCCGATTTAATTTTTACCGCCCCACTCCCTACGTGGCCTCGGGCCATCACGCCTTACTCCTCACGAATTAAGCGCCTGCGTCCAGTCGCGCGTTTCGAGGACCGTCTGCACTTCGCGCAAAAACGCCGCCGAATAAGCGCCGTCCACTGCGCGATGATCGAACGATTGCGCGAGCACGCCGACGGGTCGAATCGCGATACTGTCGCCGGCTTCACTCTCCACCACGACCGGTTTTTTCTTCACGCCGTCGGTCGACATGATCGCGACCTGCGGCTGATTAATAATGGGCGCGGTGATCAACGTGCCGAACACGCCCGAGTTCGAAAGCGTATACGTCCCTCCGCTCAGTTCGTCCGGCTTCAGGCGGTTAGTGCGTGCGCGTTGCGCGAGATCGTTGATCTCGCGAGCGAGCTGCGGCAGCGATTTGTTCGGCACATCCTTAACTACGGGTACCACGAGCCCCTCGAAATTCAGATCGACCGCGATCCCGATATTGATATGACCGTGCAGCACGAGATCGTCGCCATCGAGGCTCGCGTTGAGCAGCGGGAACTTGGCGAGCGCCACCGACACCGCACGCGCGATGAACGGCAGGTAAGTGAGCGTGAATCCATCGCGCGCTTTCCACGCCGCACCGGCGGCCGCCCGCGCCTGCTCGACGCGCAGAAAATCGACTTCGATCGCCTGCAAAACATGCGGCACTGTTTGCCACGACTGCGTGAGATGCCCGGCGGTGCGCTTGCGAATATTGTTGAGCGCCTTGCGCGTCTGCGCTGCGGTCGTATAGGGCGCCGGCGTTTGCGTTTTGACGCTGCCCGGCGCGGCCGTTCCGCCCTGAGCGACAAAACCGAGCACGTCTTCGCGCGTGATGCGCCCGTCGCGGCCCGTGCCATTGATATTGGCCGGATTCAACTGGTGCTCGGCTATCAGGCGGCGCACGACCGGTGAGAGGCGTTCGCCCGCCTGCGCCGGCGTGTAGCGAGGCGCAGCCACCGTGGCCGCGCGAGGCGCCGCAGACGCTGCCGTTGCGGGCTGCGGCGAAGCGGGAGCAGCAGCCGCCCCACCTGCCTCCTGAATCCGCGCGAGCGGCGCGCCGACTTTCGCGGTGACGCCTTCCTGCACGAGTATCTCGGCGACGACACCACTAACCGGCGCGGGTATCTCGGTGCTGACCTTGTCGGTTTCGACGTCGAACAGCATCTCGTCGGCCTTGACCGCGTCACCGACTTTCTTGTGCCACTTGGTGACCACACCCTCGGCTACCGTCTCGCCGAGCTGTGGCATGATTACATCCATTTACTTCCCCTTGGAAAAATCATCGCAAATTACGCCAACGTCGCAGAGGATGAGACAAAAAGCGTGAGGAGTGAGGCGGAAAACCAGCGCTCCGAGCGCAAGCACGCTTGTCGCTTCTCACGCCCCTCGCCTCACGCCTAACGCCCTTCATAAACCACCTTGCCGCCGACCATCGTCATCAGCGGCTTGATGTCCTTGATCTCGCCCACCGGCACCGTCAGGTAATCGCGGTCGAGCACCAGCAGGTCGGCGTATTTCCCGGGCTGCAGCGAGCCGAGGTTCGCTTCCTGAAACACGATGAACGCATTGCTGCGCGTGTGCGCGATCAAGGCCTCCTCGCGCGTGATGGTTTGCCGGTTGACGTCCTGCCCGCTGACCATGCGTCCGGTCACGGCGAAGCTCAGCGTATAAAACGGATTCGACGTCGTCACCGCGGTCGCATCGGAGCCCAGCCCCCAGCGGATGCCGCTGGCCTGCACGCGCCGCATCGGCGGCATGTCCCATGCGTTGTCGCCGTGCGCCTTGTGCATGAGCACGCCCTGGATCAACGGCCGGCTGTGGATCTGCGCGGTCAGGCCGAGTCGCTTCATGCGCTCCAACTGCGCGTCGCTGACCTGGTCGAGATGCGAGAACGACCAGCGCAGCCCCTTGATCGGCGTTGTGCGGCTGATTTCCTCGTAGGCGTCGAGAAAGGCGTCGATCTGGGCGCCCATCTCGACGTGCGAGTTTGAATAAATGCCGCGCGCGGCAAGCGCCTGCGTTATGCGCTTGAACTGCGCCATGTCGTCCGGCTGCGTGTGGGTGTCGGGCCGCAACAGCGTGGTAGTGGTCGGCCCGTAAGTCGATTCGCCCCAGCCCACGTTGTCGAAGTAATCGTTGCCCTGAAACGCCTTATGTTGCGCGATCTCCGCGAGTACCTTGTCGACCTGCTCTGGCGTTCCCGGCTGGCGGATCGTGGTCCAGAACGCGCGCACGTCGAGTTCTCCGCGCTCAGCCAGGTAACGGTAAGGCTGGTAGTGTTTTTCACTCATGCCGCGGCCGCCGGCATCGAGCCACGCGGTGATGCCCATCGAATTCAATTCGTGGACGAGCTTGCGCGTGTTGGCAAGCCATGCGTCGTCGCTCGTGTAAAGCGGAATCTTGGCCGCCACAAACGCAACACCGCCGGCGCCGCGCACAACGCCGGAGAGCCTGCCGCCCGCGTCCTTCTCAAGCGTGCCGCCCCGCGGATCTGGCGTGCTCTCGTCGATCTGTGCGGCCTTGAGCGCCACCGTATTGAGATAGGTATGCCTATAGACGGACTGCAGCGCAACAGGATTGTTAGGCGCGATGCGGTCGAGCTCGGCCAACGGAAAACCGCGTGGGTCGTCGAGAAACTGCTCTTCGGACCAGCCGCCCAGCGTGACGATCCATTCGCCGGGACGCGCGGCGCGCACGCGCGCGGCGAGCAGCTGCAGGGCCTGCGCGCGCGAAGTCACGCCGTCGAAGCGTACTTCATCGTGCTCGGCCGCGCGGATCCAGTGCGCGTGATTGTCGATCAGCCCCGGAATGACGGTTTTACCCTTGAGATCGATCTTTTTGGTACCGGCGTCCACGAGCTTTTCGATCTGCGCATTCGTGCCCACCGCCACGATGCGGCCCCGCTCGATCGCAAGTGCCTGTGCAATCGTGAAACGGTCGTCCACCGTCACGATCTTGCCATTGACAAGAATGGTATCTGCGGCGGCGCATGCCGCCGCGCTCCATGCCAAAGCGAGCAAAACCGCCGCCAACCGGAAGCTGGTTTTCATCACGTTCCTCCGCCGTCTACTTTCATCAATCCATCTTCGCGCGGATCTCACGCACGATGCGCGCGACCGACGGGATGGTGTTGTCTTCGAGCAGGTCGGCCGACGGCAAAGGAACGTGCGGCGTTGTGATGCGCATAATGGGCGCATCGAGGTGCCAGAAACATTCCTCGGCGACGATGGACACGATCTCCGCGCCCCAGCCGCACAACCGCGGGTTCTCTTCGACCGTAAAGAGCCGCCCGGTCTTGCCGACTTCAGCGAGGATGGTTTGCGTGTCCAGCGGCACCAGCGAGCGCAGGTCGATCACCGTGCACGCGATGCCGTGCTCTTTTTCGAGTATCACTGCGGCATCGAGCGCCTTGTGCACCATGGATGCGAGCGCGACTATCGTGCAGTCTTTGCCGTTGCGCAGCACTTTTGCTTTGCCGAGCACGTCGACGTATTCGCCGTCGGGGACTTCGCCTTTCATCGAATACAGCGACTTCTGCTCGAAGAACAGAACGGGGTCGGGATCGCGCACCGCGGCGGCGAGAAGTCCCTTGACGTCAGCGGGAAACGCCGGCGCGACCACCTTGATGCCGGGGATCATCATTGCCCAGTTTTCCACCGCCTGCGAATGCTGCGCACCGAAACGCGAGCCCGAGCCGTTCGCCGTGCGTATGACGAGCGGCAATGAAATCTGGCCGTTCGTCATATAACGCGACTTGGCGATTTCGTTCGCGACGATGTCCCAGCACACCGCGAGAAAATCCGAGAACATGATTTCGGCAATCGGTCGCAGGCCCGTCATCGCCGCGCCCATGGCCGCGCCCAATATCGCCTGCTCCGAGATCGGGCAATCGCGCACGCGCTTAGGGCCGAATTTGTCGAGCAGGCCGACCGTCGCCTTGAATACGCCACCCGCTGCAGCGACGTCTTCGCCGAGGAAGACGACGCGTTCGTCGCGCTCCATCTCCTGCGCAATGCCCGCGGCAACGGCGTCGCGATAGCTCAGTTCCGCCATGCTGCCCCCCCGTCGGCCCACACGTTCTTCTCGATATCGTCGATCGACGGCAGCGGCGATGCTTTGGCGGTTGCGGTGGCCGCATCCACTTTGCCCATTGCGGCGGCTTCCATGTCCTTTAACGTCGGCTCGTTGAATCCATTCTTCAGCAGGTGCGCGCGATACGTCACGACCGGGTCGCGCAGCAACCATTTCTCGAGCTCGCCTTCGGGCCGGTACTTGGCAGGATCGGCCCGCGAGTGCCCGCTGTGCCGATAGGTCATCGCTTCGATGAGCGACGGCCCGCCGCCCGCGCGCGCTTTGGCCAGCGCGTCGCTCGCGACCTTGTAGACGGCATCTGCATCGTTGCCGTCGACTATGATCGATGGCAGGCCGTAAGCCGAGGCGCGGTCGGCGGCCGGGTGCTCGACTGCGGTCACGTCGGCAATCGGCGTGTACTCCATGTACAGATTGTTCTCGCAGACGAAGATCACCGGCAGCTTCCACACCGCGGAAAAATTCAGCGCCTCATGAAACGCGCCGATGTTCGTCGTGCCGTCGCCGAAAAAGCACACGGCGACCTGTTCTGTCCCGCGATATTGTGCGGACCATGCAGCACCTGCTGCCACCGGCAGATGCGCGCCGATGATTGCGTACGACCCCATCGCGCCTTTCGCAACGTCCGTCAGATGCATGGAGCCGCCTTTGCCGCCGAGCAGCCCGCACTGGCGTCCCATCAATTCACCGAGCACGCCTTCCATCGACGCGCCGCGCGCGAGCGTATGCGCGTGGCCGCGATAAGTGCAGAACGTCCAATCGTCCGGACGCATCGCGACGCCGAACGCCGCAGCTATCGCTTCCTGGCCGAGCGACAAATGGCTCGTGCCCTTGATCAGGTTCTGCAGGAAGAGGTCGTACGCGCGCTTCTCGCAGTAACGTAGTTCGAGCTGCAGTCGATAGAGCTCGCTTTTCGTTTCGCGGCCAATCTCCATCTCGGGCGCCGCGCTTTTTTTAGCTGTTGCCGACTTCACCATGAAACTCCTAGCTTGGTAATTCGTACTTCGCTGATCTTCCCTCTCCCTTGAAGGGGGAGGAGTATTCGTTGATTTAATACTTATTCGCGATCGGCAATTCCTGCGCCGGAAACAGCGTGATGACTTTGGCGCCAGTGGGCGTCAGCACCACTTCCTCTTCGATGCGCGCGGCCGATACGCCGTCGCTCGCGGGACAGAAAGTTTCCACCGCGAACACCATGCCCGCCTTCAATTCATACGGATCCTTGAGCGAGTTGAGACGTGACACCAGCGGCCGCTCGTGCAGGCCGAGGCCGAGACCGTGGCAGAAATTAAGTCCGAACGCCGACATCTCGGTCTCGAAGCCGATCTCAGTCGACTTCGGAAACATTTTTGCAACCTGGTCGGTGCTGACGCCCGGTTTCAGCATGCTGATCGCACCGTCCATCCACTGGCGCGCTTTCTTATAAGCTTCGTGCTGCGGCTTGGTCGCCATGCCCACCGAGAACGTGCGGTAGTAGCAGGTCTTG
>JBDSSV010000114.1:0-4804 GCA_039928535.1 Burkholderiales bacterium | reverse complement strand
CGGCAGCGTCAGAAGAGCGCCGGCGTAAAAACGCCGCGCGTGATACATCTGACGCCGCAGGGGCGGTTGTTGAATCACCGGCTGGTGATGGAATTGGCGGGACAGCAGGGCCTGGTGCTGCTGGCAGGACGTTACGAAGGTGTCGATGAAAGAGTAACGGCAGGCGAAATCGACGACGAAATCTCGATCGGGGATTACGTGCTGTCGGGCGGCGAGTTGGCGGCGATGGTGTTGATCGATGGCATCGTTCGGCAGTTGCCGGGCGTGCTGGGAGATGCGGAATCGGCGAGCCAGGATTCGTTTGTGAACGGCCTGCTCGATTGTCCGCACTACACGCGGCCGGAGTCGTATGCGGGACAAGTTGTACCGCCGGTGCTGTTGTCGGGCAATCATGCCGAGATAGGCCGCTGGCGGTTGAAGCAGGCGTTAGGCAGGACGTGGCAGCGCAGGCCGGATTTGCTGGAGAAGCGCGCGTTGTCGAATGACGAGCGAAAGTTGCTCGAAGAATTTAAACAAGAACTGAGCAAGCAGGAATTGAGCGGAGCATAACGATGGATCTGATACAGAAACTCGAAAGCGAAGAAATCACCCGTCTCGCCAAGAACATCCCGGAATTCAAGCCCGGCGATACCGTGGTGGTGAATGTGAACGTGGTCGAAGGCGACCGCAAGCGCGTGCAGGCCTACGAGGGCGTCGTGATCGCCAAGAAGAGCCGCGGGCTCAACTCGGCATTCATCGTGCGCAAGATTTCGTCGGGCGAAGGCGTCGAGCGCACCTTTCAGACTTATTCGCCGTTGATTGCTTCAATTGAGGTCAAGCGCAGAGGCGATGTCAGCCGCGCCAAGCTCTATTACCTGCGCAAGCTGTCGGGCAAGGCCGCGCGTATCAAAGAACGTCTCGAGGTGCGCACCGAGGACGTCTTGCCGCCGGTCGAACCGGAGCAACCCAAGGTCGAAGCCAAGCCCTAGCGACAGCCGGGCTGCGAGCGGAAAAAGAAGGCGGCGCTAGCCGCCTTTTTTGTTGAACTCAGCATGGTTTATGGCGCTTGGGCTGACGCCACCTCTCCCCCTACAATAAACGTATGCGCACCGTCGTCTTGCTGGCTCGGCTTATGACGCTGGTCGCGCATGCCCAAGGCGTGCCCGATGCATTCGAGACGACGCAGCGGTTTGCCGACAGTAACGCGCCGCAGCTGGCGCTTCCCCGCGTCGAGCGAGCTGCAGCCTGCCGCACTGAGCGCGCCGCGCTGGGCCGACTGGGAGCAGCTGCGCTGCACGCTGCTGTCGCGCTTGAGCCGCCATCAGGAACTGACCCGGCGCGTCGCCGCGCTGCCGCCTGATATTCCCGACAAGGTCGGGCGACCCTGCGTCACGTCAAGCCGCGAAAACCAGTTGACCGCCTCTTTGTCCATGCCAAGACGAACCTGATTGCACCGGACGCCGCGATTGCTCAGGCGCGCGCCGCGCTGGCGAAAAACACAATGCCGCGTACTGGATCGCGTTGCAGCATGCGGCCGCGTTGCAGAAGGACCGCATATTGCACGTCGATGCGCTCGAGAACCTGCTGCAGCTCGTGGGCGACAAGCCGATGGCGCGGCTGACGGCGCTCGCCGCGGAACTGTGGAAATCGTATGCCGCCGCCGCGCAGGACGTCGCCAACCAGAACCAGCTGCTGGTGGGCGACGACGCGAACTGAGCCGATTTCGCGATGCGCCGCAGCGCCACTAGCGCGACGGCGGGCCGCGCGCTGTTTGCCTACCTCGCACAACCAAGCAAAATTCGCACGACGCGCCAAAGGGCGCAGTTGCAACTGGTGTATTCGTTGGAGGGCGCGAAGCTGCCTTTGACCGCCATCCGCCTGTTTGACGATGCGACGCGAGTCCCGGTGGCACAAGTCGATCCACAAGCGCGCTTTCTGCTGGGCGGCATGGCGGGAGAGCACAATCAACCGGCGGCCGCTGCGCGCTATTGGCAGGGGCTCGTTTCGCCGGCGATGCTCGAGCCGGACGAATGGCGCATTCGGCTGGCACCGGTGCTCGTGCGCGCGGGCTACGTGGAGCCGGGCGCCGACGTGTTGCGCGCGCTGATCGCGGGCAAGAAGACGCTGCCGGCCGACGTCATGCAGCGTGCGGTGCGGGTGGTGCAGGAACTGCAGGACACTGGATTCTTCAAGACCGCCGACGAGTTGTGCCGCGCATTGCTGCCGCCGGCCGCGGCGCGCGAGCGGCGCGACATCCTGTTCGCGCTCCCACGCATCGCGGAAAGCTTCAACGATTTTCAGACCGCCGCCGACTATTTCCTCGAGTCGGCTTGGCTCGCCGAAACGCGTGGCCCCGACGTGCTCGCGGTCAACGCACGCATCGCTGCGGCATCCAATCTCGGCCGCGCGGGGCTCAAGGATGATGCGCGCGCAGTTCGACTGGCTGCGCAAGAATTTGAAGAACGCGGAAAAGCTCGAACTGATACGCCGCGAGATGCTGAAGTTGTAAGGCCCGCTCGCCTGCATCTTCAGGCGTGGAAGAACAGCCATTTCTCAAGCGGCGTCCTGAGTTCGCCCAGCCACTGCCGCAGATCGGCTGCTTTCTCTGCGGTGCGCGTGGCTTCGATGGCGGCGTCCATCGTCGGCCCCGTTGGCGCACGCGTGCCGGTATTCTTGTCCAGATACGCGTAAGTCAGCGCGTAAAACATATAGCGGTAAACCAGCTTCTCAACCGGGAAACCGTGCAGCACGAGTTCCTTCGCTTTGTACCAGTCGTTCTTGATGTGTGCCGTCGCACGGTCCGGCTTGTCCATGTGGAAATTGACGGCCACTGCCGGATCGATAAAGCGTCGTCGTCGCAGCGTGCCCTCCGGCAGCCAGCCGCCGTGCAGTGGCGCCTGCGCGTGCACCGATTTTCCGTCGTCGGCAAACAGGAAATCGCGCCACTGCGGAAGATAGTGCTGCGCCACCGCGCAGCCGCCCGCGCCGGCGTAGTCGATATACGCGCCCTGCGTGCCGACCAGCTGCACGAGTTCAATGCACGCAGTGTCGCCGGGCTCGAGGCCGGCAGCCATGTCGCGCACGCGCGCCGGGCTCAGCGTCGCCGCCAGTACCTCGTCGGCATCGAAATGGCAGATGTGCGTGGCGCCGCGCGCGCGCGCGCGCGCAAATAATCCGTCGTAAATTATCCGTTCGTTGTACTCGGACGCCGTCGAGCGCACGAGTTCAAGCCGGTCGTGGCCGTCGCGCATCGCGCGCTCGAGATCGTCGATCGAACCATCGTTGGACGCATGGTCCCACAATATGACGTAGTCGCAGAATTCCAGCATCGCGGCGACGGTGCGTGACACGCGCTCGCCCTCGTTATGGACTTTGACGATACCCGCCAAACGTGCCGCTTTGCCCGTCGCCGCCTTGCCGTCCCACGCGGGCAAGATATTCATATGCTCGCGCAGGCCGGCGGGCGCCGCGCGCGTAAGCTGCTCGAGCAGCGCGTGCAATCCCGCGTTCGGCAAATACCAGCTTTGCAGGCTCTTTTTTTCCGCGCAGTAGTCGAGGAGTGCCGGCAGCGAGCCCGCATCGCGCGCCGCCATGATCAAATCGGGCACCATCTCCACAACGCCGCCCTGGCGTCCGACGAGATCGAGGGCGGCAGCGGGATCTCCGCACGCGCGGATCACTGCAAAGCGCCGATCGATCGACTCTTCTTCGTCCGCGACTTGGCTCCTCAGTTCGTCGAGCGCCGCGCGCTCGCCGCGCATGATCAGCGTGTCGAGCACGAGATAGAACAGCGCATCAATGGGCGTGGTCAGCGCGAAATTCGCCAGCTCGGCGGTCGGCGCGTCGAGAATGAAATCAGGATTGACCCTGAGCTTAGGCGTCATTTGGTCAGGGCCATGATGCGCATGTCCAGCGCGCCGTTGTCAGCGGCGCGCCAGCGTTCGAAGTGGGGCTGCGTGTCCGACAGCATCTCGAGCGTAGCGTAGCTGATGCCCGATTGCGCGAGCGCGCGCTCGATCATGACGAGCAGGGTGTCCTCGAGCATGCGCAGCATCACCGGCGCATCGATGCGTGGCACGCCGGGGGCAAGTGCTGCGGCATGTGCGAGCGCGCATGCGCTGTCGATCCAGCGCTGGCCGCCGGTGAGGTTGCGCGAGATCGCGTCGACCAGCGCCGCGCGCCCGGCATCGCTCATGGCGGGGAAATAGGCTGCCGCAACTCTTGCGCGCACCGCGATATTTTGCGCGCCGATCTCCGCAAAAGGCAGCATCGCCGTCAGCGAACCGCGGTGCCGGCGGTAGCGCGTTACTGGCACGGCAAGATTTTCGAAGCGCAGGCCCGCACGCATCGCATCCACCCACAGCGCGTAATCCTCGGCCGCGCCCATGCCGGGCGTGTAGCGGATGAGTCCTTCACGCAGCGGCGCCAGTTTCATCGTCACCGCCGGATTCGCGAGCGACGCGTTGAAGAGCAGGCTCGCGCAAATCTGCGCGTCGGTCGTGTTGAAGCTCACCGTGCCCGTCGTATCGCCGAAGCATTCAATCGCGCCGCCTATGATATCCGGCCCGCCGGCGGATTCAAGCCGCTCGAGCTGGCGCGTGAAGCGACCCGGCAACGCAATGTCATCCGCGTCAAGCAGCGCCATGTAACGTCCGTGCAAATGCCCCGCGCATTGTTGACGCGTGGCCGCGATGCCGATGTTGGCCGCATTGCGAACGAGCCGCAGCGCGGGATGCCGGAGGGATGCGACGACCGCGGCGGTGCCGTCGGTCGAGCCGTCGTCGACGACGACGACCTCAAGATCGGCGCATCCGTTGTCCAGCGC
>JBDSSV010000113.1:0-8547 GCA_039928535.1 Burkholderiales bacterium | reverse complement strand
CTTCAGCGAGCGGTACATCGCGTCGGCATCGACCGGCTCGACACCAATGATTTTCACGTGGGGACGCAGCCGCTTCACGTAGGCGGCGATGCCCGCAATCAGGCCGCCGCCGCCGATGGCGACGAATATAACGTCGATCTCGCGCCGCGTCTGGCGCAGGATTTCCATTGCTATCGTGCCCTGCCCCGCAATGACGTCGGGATCGTCGTACGGATGCACGAAGGTGAGCTTCCCCGCGCGCGCGAGCTTGACCGAATGCGCGTAGGCCTCATCGTAGGTGTCGCCGTGCAAGACCACCCTGGCACCACGCGCGGCCACCGCCGCCACCTTGATCTGGGGCGTGGTGACGGGCATGACGATGGTCGCTTTGCATTTCAGCTTTTGTGCGGCGAGTGCGACGCCCTGCGCATGATTGCCCGCCGACGCCGCGATGACTCCGCGCGCCAGGGCGGCCGGCGCCAGGTGCGACATTTTGTTGTAGGCGCCGCGCAGCTTGAACGAGAACACCGACTGCATGTCCTCGCGCTTGAGCAGCAGCGTATTGTTCAGCCGCGCCGACAGATTAGGCGCACGCTCGAGCGGCGTTTCGATGGCCACATCGTAGACGCGCGCGGTCAGGATGCGTTCGAGATAGTCGATTTTCATAGGCAGCCACTGCGGCAAAAGGGCGCCAAGATTAGCAGGAACGCGCACGCTTGGCCATTTTATCGACCCCGGGGGTAGAGGGGGTAGGGATGCGGGACTGAAAGGCCGGATAGACGCCAGGCGGGAGACAAGAGGGGAGACGCATCTATCGTCCATCTGGCATCCTCGTCTCTCAACGCAGCTCCGCCTCCCCTCGCTCATTTACTATTCGCCGGGCAGCCATTACCATAGCCGCATGACGCAGGATGAGCTAAAACAGGCGGTGGCGCGCGCGGCTATCGAGCACGTGCCGGTCGGCAGCGTGGTCGGCGTCGGGACCGGCTCGACTGCAAACTATTTCATCGACGAGCTCGGCAAGATCAAGCACAAAATCGAGGGGGCGGTGGCGAGCTCCGAGGCGTCGGCGCAACGCCTGAAAAAGCACGGCATCGAAGTCCTGCTGCTCAATGACGTGTCCGACCTGCCGGTCTACGTTGACGGCGCGGACGAAATCACGCGCCACCTGGCCATGATCAAAGGCGGCGGCGGCGCGCTCACGCGCGAGAAAATCGTCGCCGCCGTCGCGCGCAAATTCGTCTGCATCGCCGACCAGTCGAAACTCGTCGACGTGCTCGGCAAGTTCCCGCTGCCGATCGAAGTGATTCCGATGGCGCGTTCATACGTGGCGCGCGAACTCGTCAAGCTCGGGGGCCAGCCGGCTCTGCGCATGGGCTTTACCACCGACAACGGCAACGTGATACTCGACGTGCACAACCTGCAGATCATGAAGCCGCTGGAGCTTGAGAGCGCGCTGAATCAGATTACGGGAGTAGTCGCCAGCGGCCTGTTTGCGCGGCGCGGCGCCGACGTGCTGCTGCTCGGGGCCGACAACGGCGTGCAGACGATGACGCGCTAGCACCCGCGTCCGCGCGCTATTGACGCGCCAAGCCGCGGCGCTAAAGCAGGTCGGGAGAAATCGCGGCGCGCAACTGGGTACGCGCGGGCATTGCATCAGAGCGGTACGCGACCCACACCACTGCGCCCTTTTTGACGCTCCATGGTTCTTTTTCTCCGGTCAGCAACAAAGCCGCGGCCTCGCCGAGCGTGGGCTGGTGGCCGACGACGACCACGGTGGCAGCGCTGTCCGGCCAGCCGGCCGCAAGCAGCACGCCCTCTGCCGATGCGGCGAGTCCGACCTCGGGCACGGTTTTAAAATCGGCAGTGAGCGCATGCGCTGTCTGCTGGGCGCGCCTCGCCGGACTCACGAGTACCACAGCGTCTTTCGCAATGCGCGCGCGCAGCCACTTCGCCATGTGCGTGGCCTGCTTGATGCCTTTGGCGGTCAGCTTGCGTTCGAAGTCGGGAGTGCCGTCTTCAGCATCCGCATGGCGCCAGAGGATTAACTCCATGACAAACCGCGGCGGTGCGGATTATTTACCCGGCGGCGGCACATAGCCCTGCGCGGCATCGGCGCCGGTGCCGAAAAAATGCTGATCCATCTGCTGCACCAGATAATCGCGCGCTTTCTTGTCGGCAAGGTTGAGGCGGTTCTCGTTGACCAGCATTTTCTGGTGCTCGAGCCACTGCTTCCATGCTTCCTTGGACACGTTCTCGTAAATCTTTTTGCCGAGTTCGCCCGGGTAGGGCGAGAAGTCCAGGCCTTCCGCCTCGCGGCCGAGCTTTACGCATTTCACCATTCTTGTCATGACTTCCTCCGGCCGGATTGGGCTACAGGCGCTTCACCAGCACTTGCGAGCGCCGCTGATAATTGTACAAGTCCTGCTTGCGCCGCGGCAACGCCGTCACCGGCGCGGGCTGGAACCCGCGCTCGATAAACCAGTGCCCGGTGCGTGTCGTCAGCACGAAAAGACGCTTCACCTTGCGCTGCTTGGCGCGCGCTTCGATTGCATCCAGCAGCCGTTCCCCCGCGCCCAGGCGGCGGTGGTCGGGATGCACAGCGAGGCCGGCCAGTTCGGCCATGCCGTCTTCGAATTGGTACAGCGCGGCGCAGCCGATGATGGCGTGATCGTGCTCGAGCACGCAAAAGCGCTCGATTTCCATTTCGAGCAGATCGCGGCCGCGCTTGACCAGTCTGCCTTCGGTTTCCAGCGGCTCCAGCAGGCGCAGCACGCCGCCGATATCGTCGATGCGCGCCGGGCGCAGTTTTTCGAGCGGGTCCTGCGTCAGCATGGTGCCGACGCCGCGCCGCGTGAAAAGCTCGAGCAGCAGCGCGCCGTCCGCATGGCGCGACAGCAGATGCGCGCGCTTTACGCCCGCGCGGCACGCGCTCACCGCGCTGGGCAGGTATAACGTCACGTCGCCCGCCAGTGTGCCGGGACGCGCAAGCAGTTTTTCCGCCTGGCTGCACGTGAGTTCATGCTTCAATTCGGCACGCTTGCCGGTGACGACACCCGGTGTATCCATCAGGAATATCAGCTTCTCCGCGTTGAGCGCGACGGCCGCCGACATCGCTACGTCTTCGAGCGTGAGGTTGAAAATTTCTCCCGTCGGCGAATAACCGAGCGGCGACAGCAGCACGAGCTCGTTGTGATCGAGCCGGTCGTTGATGCCAATGACGTCGATCTTGCGCACTTCTCCGGTGTGCACCAGATCGACTCCCTCGACGATGCCGATCGGCTTGGCAGTCACGAAATTGCCGCTCGCCACGCGGATATCGGAGCCGGCCATCGGCGAATTCGGCAGGCCCATCGACAGCAAGGCTTCGATCTCCACGCGCATCCGGCCGCTGGCCTCCTTCGCGCACGACAATGCGACGTCGTCGGTGATGCGCAGGCTGCGCACAAAGCGCGTGCGGTGCTTGAGCTCCTTCAGGCGCGCCTCGATCTGCGGCCGCGCGCCATGCACGAGCACCAGGCGCACGCCCAGGCTGGCGAGCAGATTCAGGTCGTGAATCAATGCGAGAAAGCGCGCATCGGCAACCACCTCGCCGCCGAATGCGATGACGAACGTGCGCCCGCCGAACGCGTGTATGTACGGGGCCGCGGAGCGGAACCATTTGACGAAATCGGCGGAGACGGAAAGCGCCATGAACTACTTCATTGCCCGTTTGAGGTGACGACATATTATGCGAGCGGGCGCGGCAAGGAAAGTGCTATCCCCTGGTCGACAATCGCGGGTTGCGGCGTGCGCCGGCGGCGCTTCAGTAATCTCCCCACAGTGTATTGAGCGCGGCGAGCGCCGCCAGCGCGGCGGTCTCGGTGCGCAGCACGCGCGGGCCCAGCCGCAATTCGATAAACCCGCGCTGCCTCGCGAACGCCGTTTCGGCTTCGGTGTAGCCGCCTTCGGGGCCGGCCAGCAGCGTGACGGCCGCCGGCCGCGGCAAATCCACCAGGCGCTGTTCGGCGCGCGGCGACAGCAGGATGCGCAGCTCACCGGCACGCGGCGCCGGCAGGCCGCCCAGCCATTCGATTACCGGCTGCGGCGATGCGACAGCCGGAACGATATTGCGTCCGCATTGCTCGCAGGCGGAAATCATCACCTGGCGCCAGTGCTCGACACGCTTGAGCGTGCGTGCGGCGTCGAGCCGCACGATGCTGCGCTCGCTATACAACGTCTGCACACTGCGGATGCCGAGTTCGACCGCCTTTTGCAGGGTGATATCCATGCGCTCGCCGCTTGAAATGGCCTGCGCCAGCATGCAGGCGAGCGGATTTTCGCGATCGACCGGCGTCCCGCCGCCGAGCTTGACGGTCACGCCATGTTTGTCGATGCGGGCGATGGTCGCCGCGAACTCGACGCCGTCGTTAAACACGATGAGTGCGTCGCCGATGGTTGCGCGCAACACGCGTGCCAGATGGTGGGCGGCCGTTGCGGGCAACGTAACGGCCGTGCCGGTTGCCAGCATGCCAGGCGCGTAAATACGCGTGTGTTGAGGAACAGCGCGCCGCATGCGCCGATTATGCCATAGCGGCTCACGCGCTCCGGGTGTTTCACCCATGGGCAAACAGGACTAAAATCGCGCTTCCTCTACGCATGCCGCTGGCAGGCTACGATTGAAAATCATCATTCTCGGCGCGGGTCAGGTCGGCAGTTCGGTCGCCGAAGCGCTGTGTTCCGAAGCGAACGACATCACGGTCGTCGACACCGATCCGGCGCGTCTTAAAATCCTGCAGGACCGCCTCGACCTGCGCACCGTCGTCGGCAATGCCGCGCACCCTCAAGTGCTGACTGCCGCGGGCGCCGCCGACGCCGACCTGATTTTCGCCGTGACGCGCAGCGATGAAACCAATCTCGTCGCCTGCAAGCTCGCGGCGAAATTGTTCAATACGCCGACGCGCATTGCGCGCATACGCGCGGCGGATTATCTGTCGCATCCGGAAATTTTCGGGCCCGACTGTCTCGCGGTCGACAACGCGATCTGTCCCGAACAGATCATTACCGACTACATCGTCAAGCTGATCGAGTTTCCGGAAGCCCTGCAGGTGCTTGAGTTCGCCGGCGGCAAGGTCAGCCTGGTCGCGGTGCGCGCATTCCACGGCGGGCCCATGGTCGGGCACCAGCTGCAGGAAATCCGGCGCCATATGCCGAACATCGAAACGCGCGTGGCGGCGATCTTCCGCCAGGACACTCCCATCGTGCCCGAAGGCCATACGGTAATCGAAGCCGGCGACGAAGTATTTTTCATCGCCGCGAAGGAGAACATCCGCGGCGCGATGCGCGAGCTGCGCCGCATGGACAAGCCGATCCGCCGCGTAATGATAGGCGGTGGCGGCAATATTGGCCGCCGGCTGGCGCTCGCGCTCGAATCCAAATACCAGGTCAAGGTCATCGAACACAGCAAGCCGAACGCCGAACGCCTGGCGGCGGAATTGCGCCACGCGTTGGTGCTGGCCGGCGACGTCACCGACGAGGAGTTGCTTGAATCCGAAAACGTCGGTGAAATGGATCTTTATTGCGCGGTAACCAACGACGACGAGAACAACATCATGTCGGCGCTACTGGCCAAGCGAATGGGCGCGCGCAAGGTTGTCGCGCTCATCAACCGCACCGCGTACGTGAACCTGCTGCAGGCCGGCCAGATCGACATCGCGATATCGCCTGCGCAGGCGGTCATCGGCACGCTGCTCGCGCGGGTGCGCCGCGGCGATTGCGCGGCGGTGCACAGCCTGCGGCGCGGCGCGGCCGAAGCCCTCGAACTCATCGCGCACGGCGACTACAACTCTTCGCGCGTGGTCGGGCGCCGCATTGAAGAAATCAATTTGCCCAAAGGCGCGACCATCGGCGCCATCGTGCGCCGGCACGAGCGGCCGGCCGGCGGCCACGCGGAAGGCGCGGCAGCCGCCTCCAGCGCGCAAGTGATCATGGCGCATCACGACACGGTGATCGAGCCGGACGACCACGTCATCGTATTCGTCGTCAACAAGCAGATGGTGTCGAAAGTCGAAAAGCTGTTCCAGGTCGACGTGCGATTCGTCTAAGCGCGCAACCGGCCGCCGCGCAACACCGACTATGCTACCTGCCGTTCTCCGCATCGCCCCGGTCGTCAACGTATTCAGCACGATCGTCATGATCTTCAGCCTGACCATGACGGTGCCGATGGTCATCGCCTGGGTCTATAACGATACGGCGCTGCTGACCTACCATCAGGCGATTTTGATCACGTTCGCGGGCGGCGTGCTGATGCGCGTGACGACCATGCACCGCAAGCGCGAGCTGCAGGCGCGCGACGGTTTCCTGCTTGTATTTTTCGTGTGGACGATACTGCCGGCATTCGCGACGCTGCCATTGATGTTTCACATCGAAGGCCTGTCATTCACCGATGCTTATTTCGAAACCGTCTCGGGCATCACCACGACGGGTTCGACCGTGCTCACCAACCTCGATGCGCTGCCGCCGTCGATCAACTTCTGGCGCTGCGAGCTGGTGTGGCTGGGCGGCATGGGTTTGATCGTACTTGCCGTCGCCATCCTGCCGCTGCTGGGCGTCGGCGGCATGCAGCTCTACAAGGCGGAAACACCCGGCCCGATGAAAGACGCCAAGCTGACGCCGCGCATTACGGAGACCGCGAAAGGATTGTGGCTGGTCTACGCCGGCATCACCGTGGCGTGCGCAGTTGCATACCGGCTGGCGGGCATGACATGGTTCGACGCAATCACGCATGCGTTCACGACGATGGGGCTCGGCGGGTTCTCGCCCCACGATTCGAGTTTTGGCTTTTTCAATTCCCCTTTGATCGAGTGCGTAGCGATCGTGTTCATGCTGATCGCGGGCATCAATTTCGCAACCCATTTCCAGGCGTTTCGCGAGCGCAGCGCCCGGCCCTATGGCGCGGACCCGGAGGCCGGCATGTTCCTGCTGATCGCGCTGGGCAGCTGCCTGATGATCACCTTCTATTTGCGCGCGACCGGCGTTTATCCGGATTTCATGACAGCTCTGCGCTTTGCCACCTTTAACACGATATCGATTGCGACGACGACCGGCTATGCGAGCACCGATTACAATCTGTGGCCGGCGTTTGCGCCGCTGTGGATGCTGTTTCTGTGCTGCTTCGCGTCGTGCTCGGGCTCGACCGGCGGCGGGATCAAGATGATCCGCGCGCTGCTGCTGGTGCGGCAGGGCATGCGCGAACTCGTGAAGCTCGTGCATCCGAATGCGCAAGTGCCGGTCAAGCTCGGCGGCACAGTCGTGCCCAACCAGATCGTATTTGCCGTCCTTGCGTTCATGTCCATGTACGGCGCATGCGTGATCGTCATGACTTTCCTGCTGATGGTGACCGGCCTCGATGCGATCAGCGCTTTCTCCGCAGTGATCGCCAGCATCAACAACACCGGACCGGGTCTGAACCAGGTCGGACCGGCGACGAATTACGCGGTGCTGACGGATTTTCAGACCTGGGTCTGCACGATCGCGATGCTGCTCGGGCGGCTCGAGCTCTTCGCGCTGTTGATCATCTTCACGCCGGCATTTTGGCGTCGTTGACCCGCGCCGGCATTTTGGCGTCGTTGACCCGCACGGGCTTTCTGGCGTCGTTAAAATCCCTCAGCTGTTTTTCGCCCGCTTATAGAGTTCCAACGTGACTTCCCGCGCGACCGCGTGATCGACCACAGGCGCCGGATAGTCGCGGCCGATGACGACTCCAGCCTGCGCCTGCTGAGCCGCGCTCATCAGCCAGGGCGCGTGGACGAACTTGTCGTTGCAACCGCTCAGCTCCGGCACATATTTGCGAATGAATTTTCCCTGCGCATCGAACTTCTGCGACTGCGTGACCGGATTGAAAATGCGGAAGTAGGGCTGCGCGTCGCAGCCGGTGGACGCCGCCCATTGCCAGCCGCCGTTGTTCGCGGCGAGATCGAAATCGATAAGCTCGTCGGCGAAATACCGCTCGCCGCGCCGCCAATCGACATGCAGGTCTTTCACGAGGAACGACGCGACGACCATGCGTAACCGGTTGTGCATATAGCCCGTCGTATTGAGTTGGCGCATGGCCGCATCGACCAGCGGATAGCCGGTACGCGCTTCGCACCACGCACGAAACAGATGCTCATCGCCGGGAAACCGGATTGCATTGTATTCCGGACGAAATGCGTGCTGCGTGACGCGCGGATGATGGTGCAGGATCATGAAATAAAAATCGCGCCAGACGAGTTCCGACAACCATACCGCAGCACCGCGGTCGGCGGCGTGCCACGCCGCGCGCACCAGCGCGCGGATGGAGATCGTGCCGAAGCGCAAATGCACCGACAGATACGAAGGCCCCTTCAGCGCCGGGAAGTCGCGCCGCTCGTGGTACGCGGCCATGCGCTTCCTGAAATTCGCGAACAGCCGACTGGCGCCCGTCATGCCCGGCTGGATGCCGAGCTCTAGCAGATTCGTCGGTTTGAAGCCGATATCAACCAGCGCCGGCATGGGGGTCTCCCCTGCCGGCGCCAGCCGGTCGAAATATTTTTCGACCGGATACGCCTG
>JBDSSV010000112.1:0-3257 GCA_039928535.1 Burkholderiales bacterium | reverse complement strand
GCAGTCGGCATCGGCGCCTCGCAATTGAAGCAGATACTCGCGACACAATGCCTGTGGCAGAAAAAACCGAAAAACCTGCGCGTGACCGTCGACGGCGCGATGCCGGCCGGCGTGACCGCCAAGGACGTCGTGCTCGCCATCATCGCGCAAATCGGCACCGCCGGCGGCACCAGCCATGCGGTTGAATTCGCCGGCGCCACGATCCGTGCGCTCAGCATGGAAGGCCGCCTGACCGTGTGCAATATGGCGACGGAACTGGGCGCGCGCTCCGGCATGGTCGCGCCCGACGATACGACCTACACCTATCTCGAAGGCCGCGAGTTTTCGCCGCAGGGCGCGCATTGGGACAAGGCGCTGCAGTTCTGGCGTTCGCTGCCGACGGACGACGGCGCGCGCTTCGATCGCGAAGTCACGCTCGATGCAGCTAAGGTCTCGCCCATGGTCACGTGGGGCACCAGTCCCGAAGAAGCGATATCTATAACCGCCGCGGTCCCCGACCCTGCTTCGGCCAGCGATGCCAACAAACGCTCGCACATGGAACAGGCGCTGCGCTATATGGAGCTGACGCCGGGCACGCCGGTCGACGGTCTCAAGATACATCGTGCTTTCATCGGCACCTGCACCAACGGCCGTATCGAAGACCTGCGCGCTGCAGCGGCGGTACTGAAGGGAAGAAAGAGCCTGGTACCCGCCTGGGTGTCGCCGGGTTCGACGACGGTCAAGCGCCAGGCCGAAGCCGAAGGGTTGGACAAGATTTTCATCGCGGCAGGTTTCGACTGGCGCGCTTCGGGCTGTTCGAGCTGCGCCGCCACCAACGGCGACAGCGTGCCGGCAGGCGAGCGCTGCGCATCGACCTCGAACCGCAACTTCGAAGGCCGCCAGGGCAAGGGGGCGCGCACTCATCTGATGAGTCCCGCGATGGTTGCAGCGGCGGCGGTGATGGGGAAGCTCACTGACGTTCGCAAATTACTTTCCAGTTCTTTGGAACCGCCGATGAATTCTTTTTAATACCTCCTTGAGGGGTACGCCGATAAACGCCGATAGAAAAAAAAGCCACAAACGAACCCGAATTGAGAGATTCACAAAGTACGCAGGGGAATTGCATGCGTTTTATCGCCGTTACACGCTGTTTTGCTTGTCCTGGTATCGGCGTTCATCGGCGTTCATCAGCGGTTAAAAAAGGCTTTTTATGATTCCATTCACCAAAATCACCGGCGTCGCGGCACCGCTCGATCTTGCGAACATCGACACCGACAAGATCATCCCGGCGCGTTTCCTGCGCCGATTGCGCGAGCCCGGCTACGAGAAACTCGCGTTTCACGACGTACGCTACGACGCGAACGGCCACGACCGCCCTGACTTCGTGCTGAACCAGGCACCGTATCGCAAAGCAAAAATCCTGGTCGCGGGCGCCAACTTCGGCTGCGGCTCGTCGCGCGAAGCGGCGGTCTACGTCATGTGGGATTGGGGAATCCGCGCCGTCATCGCGCCTTCCTTTGGCGACATCCACTACGGCAACGAACTGCAAAACGGCATGCTGCCCGTCATCTTGCCCGACGCCACGTGCGAGAAGCTGCGCGGCCAATTGCACGACGAGCCCGGCGCGCAAATCGCTGTCGACCTCGAATCCCAGACCGTGACCGGTCCCGACGGGGCGACTTACCGCTTCGACATCGACACTTCTTCCAAAGAGCGTCTGCTCAAGGGGCTCGACGACATCGGGCTCGTCATGCAGAACATCCGGGAAATCGAGACGTTCGAGAAAAAACACCACGACGAACTGCCGTGGCTGGCGTAATTGGACGGTAACCGCGCGGATTGACATGTCCTCGACTCCGCAATCCGATCCTGAACTGGACACGTTCATTCAGCTCGTCCAGAAGGCGCCGCAGCTCGCGCCGGAGTTCGAGCGCATTGCGGCCTACGTGCAGGGCAAGGGTTACGGGACAGCAACCATCGTTGAAGAAGTAAGGCTCGCCCTCCAGCAATTACGCATGCCGCCGCTGCTGGCGATCGATATCGGCGGCAATGTCGGCGACTACACCGCCGAACTTCGCAGTAAGTGCCCCCGGCTCGAGATACATGCGTTCGAACCGTCAACGACCAATATCGCCAAGCTCAAAAAAAGGTTCGACGGCGACACGCAGATAAAAATCATCCCGCTCGCCGTATCTAATGCGACGGGCCCGGCCGTGTTGTTTTCGAACAAGCCCGGTTCGGGGCTGGCCAGCCTCACGCGGCGCCGGCTCGCGCACTACAATATCGACTTCAAGTACAAGGAGGCCGTGCGCACCGTCAAATTTGAGGAATATTGGCTGAGCGTCCTCCACCGGCGCCCGCTGGATCTCGTCAAGATTGACGTCGAAGGCCACGAATTTGCGGTGCTGAGCGGATTCGGCGCTGCGATCGAGGCGACGCGCGTGATCCAGTTCGAATTCGGCGGCACCAACATCGATACGCGCACTTATTTTCAGGACTTCTGGTATTTCTTCAGGCAGGCTGGCTTTGATATTTTCAGGATCACGCCGACCGGCCTGATCAAAATCGAGCTCTACCGCGAAACCTGCGAGTGTTTTTCGATATCCAACTATATCGCGGTCAATCAAAAGACCGCCTAATCGTCCTCACTTGCCGCCAGCCAGCGCATGACGTTGTCCGCATTGCGGTCCGAAGGAAACACCGGATAGAACACGTTCACGATCGCGCCGTCGCGCACGATCAGCGTGATGCGCTTGATAAGCTGCATGCCGTCGACTTCGAATGTCGGCAGCCCTAGCGCGCGTGCAAATTCCAGTGTTTCGTCGCTCAATATCTCGAACGGCAGATGCAGCCGCTCCACCGCTTCCTGCTGGTATGCACTGTCCTGCGTCGACAAGCCGTAGAGCGCCGTCACGCCGAGCGCTTTCAATTCCTGATAGTGGTCGCGGAACGCGCAGGATTGCGGCGTGCAGCCGCGCGCCCCGGGAATGGCGTTCCAGCCGGTCGGCACATCCTGGTCCGGCCGGCCGGTGCGCGGATAGATATAGACGACTGTCGTGCCCGGCAGTTTGGACAAATCGACGGCGTGCCCGTCAGTTGAGCGCAGAACCACGGATGGCAACTTAAGACCGGTCAAATGATCGCACGCGCCGTCGTCCTGCGGCACCGGCAGGTCTTTCGGCAATTCCATCACGTTGTCAGTGCGCGCCATTATTTACTCCAACCCATGTAACCGCCGATGAACGCAGATGAACGCCGACAAATCAAGGACGAAAAAT
>JBDSSV010000111.1:0-2715 GCA_039928535.1 Burkholderiales bacterium | reverse complement strand
ATCACGAGCGGCATGGCGAGGCGCACGACGAACACCGCGCCGCCGAACGTTCCCAGAATCAACCCGATGGTCGACGCCGAGAGATGGATGTTGGAGCCGTGGATAGGCACGACGAAAGAAAACAGGTCCCATGCCATCGACAGGAGCCCGCTCACGATAAACACGCGCCGCATCGTGCGGCTGTGCAACAAATCCATCAGCCGGCGCTGCGGCGCGCCCGGCGCATCGGCCGGCTGCAGCGGCACTTCGATGCGCTTGAAGAAAAATGCGAGCAGCGTGGCGAGCGAAAAGCATGCGAGCAGCAGCATCGTGCGGCGATAGCCTATCCCGTCGATCGCGAAGCCGGCGACCATCGGGCCTAAAAATCCCGAAGTCGAAAAGCTGATGGCGAGCCAGCTGAAATTGCGCGGCCGGTCTTCGGGCTGGCCGGTCACGGCGACGAGATAGTTGACGGCGATGTGGAAAAGAATGAAGCCGGAGCCGGCGAGGCAGCTCGTAATGAAGAGCGCGGGCAATGTCGGCGATATTACCGCCACCAGAATGCCCGCACTCAACGCCGCGGCGCCGACCAGCATCGGCTTGCGTACGCCGATGCGGTCTATCATGCGCCCGACCGGCACCGAGAAAGTCATCGGCAGCAGGGCCAGCAGCGACAGCAGAATGCCGATGGTAAACGGCGACGCCTCTAGGCTTAGCGCGAACAGCGACAGCGTTACGCGCGCGCCGGTATACGCGAGATGGAGCGTGATGGTAAAGGGGAAAACGTAGGCGAGAGGCACGAGGCAGGCTGGTAACGCCGTGGAAATAGCGATTTTACCCGCGTTCATCCCGCGCGGCCGGTGTTTGCTCCGCTTGCACCCGCACAGAGCGAAATGCTTGGGTATACTCGATACAGCCGGATTTTTTACGGGGCCTGTCCGCCATCATGGAAGTCAGGAAGCTCAACACCGCTATCGGCGCCGAGATACACGGCGTCGATCTGACGCGCGAATTGTCCTCTGCACAGGTCTCTGCAATCCGCCGCGCGTGGCTCGAGCACTGCGTGATTTTCTTTCGCGACCAGGACCTTTCGTCAGTGCAGTTCATGGCGTTCGCCGAATTGATCGGCACGCCGGTCGAATACCCGTTCATCAAGGGTCTCGAAGGGTTTCCGTGCATCACGCCGGTCGTCAAGCTCGCGCACGAGCGCGCGAATTTTGGCGGCATCTGGCATTCGGATACGACCTACCTCGACACGCCGCCGATGGGCACTTTGTTGCTCGCGCGCGAAGTGCCGCCGGCCGGCGGCGATACCTTGTTCGCCAACCAGTACCTTGCGTTCGAAGCTTTATCGGACGGGCTGAAGCGCACGCTGGCGGGTCTCAGCGCAGTCGCGAGCTCGGCCAGGGCTGACGTCAGCAAGACGCGCGAAGACCGGCTCAAGACCGATGGCCGCGATGACGCAAAAAAAGAATACAGCGCCGAACATCCGGTGGTGCGCACGCATCCGGAAACCGGCCGGAAGTCGCTCTACGTGAATGTCGCGCACACTGCGCGCTTCCAGAGCTGGAGCGAGGAGGACAGCGCGCCGCTGCTGAATTATCTGTTCGCACACCAGGTCAGGCCGGAATTTACCTGCCGCTTCAGCTGGCAGCCGGGTTCGCTCGCGCTATGGGACAATCGCTGCACGCAGCACAATCCGGTCAACGATTACCACGGGTACCGGCGCGTCATGCATCGCATTACGCTGGCGGGCGATCGCCCGCATTGAAGCCGTAGTTCCGTCAGACTTTATAAAAAAGAACGAAGGCGAGCATGCTGAAACAAACTTCGGGGCTTGCGCTGATTGCACTCATCGCGTTGACCGTTTGCGACGCTGCTGCGCAGGCGTACCCTGCGCGGCCGATTCGTTTCATCGTGCCGCAAACACCGGGCGGAGCGTCCGATGCGCTCGCGCGCATTACCGGCCAGAAACTCGGCGACCAGTGGAACCAGCAGATCGTCATCGACAATCGCGGCGGCGCGGGCGGCAACATTGGCACGGACACGGTGGCTCACAGCGCGCCCGACGGCTTCACCTGGCTCCTCGCGTATGTCGGCACGCACGCGATCAATGCCGCGCTTTACAAGATACTGCCGTTTAACCCGGACCGCGACTTCACGCCGGTGGCGACGCTCGCGACGCTGCCGTTCGTCGTGATCGTCAACAACAACCTGCCGGTGAAAAACGTCGCCGAACTGATCGCACTGGCCAAGGCGAAGCCGGGCGGGCTCTCGTACGGCTCGGCCGGCAGCGGTTCGGTCAATCACTTGTTGGGCGTGATGCTCAACTCTCTAGGTGGCGTCAACATCGTGCACGTGCCGTATCGCGGCGCCGCCGCCGCACTGACCGATACCATGAGCGGGCAGGTGCAGATGTATTACGCGAGCATGCCGTCGGTAGTGCAACACGTGCGAGCCGGCGCCGTGCGCGCGATCGCGGTCACCAGCGCCAAGCGCTCCGACGCGCTCAAGGACGTGCCGACGGTCGCCGAATCCGGTTTCCCCGGTTTTGATGTCAATCCATGGTTCGGCATACTGATGCCCGCCGGCACGCCGGCGCCACTGGTCAGGAAAATCAACGCCGACGTGAATCAGATGCTCACGCAGAAAGACGTGATCGATCGCTTCACCAATCTGGGCGCGGTGCCGTTTGCGACAACACCCGCGCAGTTCGCCAACATCGCGCACGACGAT
>JBDSSV010000110.1:0-3120 GCA_039928535.1 Burkholderiales bacterium | reverse complement strand
GTTCCCATTTGCGCGACGATGGGGCCGCAGCGGTCGATGGTTTCATTCGTCAGCGCGCCGGCAGGTCCCAGACTTTCGAACGGCGCCTTGGCCATGCGCCGCTTGAGATCGGCCTTGTCGAGCTCCGCTTTGATCACCGCCATGCGGAATTTGAGACCGTGCTCGCGCGCGACTTCGTGCACGAGATCGACCATCTGCGCGAGCGACGCATTGCAGCCGCTGGTCAACGCCGAGCCGATCAGGAGCGGAATGCGCTTTGCGCGCGTCCCGCGCAGCATGAAGGACAGATCGTGTTTATAAGTGGCAAGCGGCAAAAACGGCAGCCCCGTGCCGTGGTAGTAAGGCCCGGTGTCGGTCGTGCCCGCGTCCTGCCCGATGAAATGCGGATTTGCGGCAAGACCGCGCTCGAATGCTGCGAGGTTATAGCCGCTGCCCATTGAGCCCGAAGGTGCCAGGCCGACGATCTCCTCCATTCGCGCTATCTCTCGCGCCACATAGACCGCGTTGCCGAGCCCGGATACCCGAAATCACGCGGCTCCAGTCCTGAATGGAACCAGCACACGAACGTGTACACGTCGTAAATTGGAATCCGCAGCAAATCGTTGAGCGCGCGCGAGTACGGCGCGAGGTTATGGCACTCGAGCACGAGCGCGCCGACTTCCGGATGCTTCTTCAGCAGTTTTTCGCCGGCCTCAAGGATGTCCTGCTCGGCCAGCGCGTAGTCCATTTCCATTTCGTCCTGAAGAAGGACGCGGGTGAATTCGCGCCCGCCCTCCGTGCCGATTACCGGCGTGTCGAGCGGCGCGCCGCACGCTTGCCAGTGCTCCGGCGTAATGCGGTCGCCATGCACGGACAGCACGCCCACACGCTTGCCGGGCGGAAGCAGCCGCTGTACCAGTGGAATCTGCAGCAGCGACGAGCTCGCGACCGGCACCTTGACGTGCGCGGACAGCTGGTCCTGAAAAATCGCGAGAAAACCGCCGGTCGTCGTGATGCCGTCGGCCCCTTCCTTCACGAGTTCGGCCGCGCCGTCGAGAAATGCCTGGCCCAAACCCTTACCCTGCTCGTGGATCACCACGCGCGCCGACGCGCCGGGAATGACTTTATAAATCACCGGAAACGGCCAGGTGCGAGCGTTGCCGGTATCGCCGGGCGGTCGCGGCCACTTGGTGTCCAGCATGAGTATGCCGACGCGCGCGCCGTAGAGAGTCTTGCCGCCGTAACCTTTTCTCGGATTCAAATACGTCCTCCTGTTGAGTGATTCGATAATTCAGCGATTGGGCGATTGGGTAACTTAATTACTGAATCACCCAATCACTAAATCACTCCCTTCCGTCACTCGATCTTGATGTGAGCGACCTTCACCACTTCAGCCCAGCGCGCGGTGTCGCGCCTGATCATATCGCCGAATTCGCGCGGCCCGCCGGCGATGATGTCCGCGCTTTGTGTCGCGAGGCGCTCCTTGACGTCGGCAGCGGCAAGGGCTTTCCTGAATTCCGCATCGAGCTTCGCGATCACTCCGGCAGGCGTCCCCTTCGGCGCCATCATGCCGATCCACAGCGGGGCGTCCATGCCGGCATAACCCAGTTCGGCGAAAGTCGGCAGACTCGGCAGGCTGCCCGTTCGTTTGGCGGAAGCAACTGCGAGCGCACGTATGCGAACGCCGTCGAGCAGCGGTTTCGCCGCCGCGAGAGTCGAGAAAATCGCCGGCACGCTGCCGCCGGCGACATCGGCGAGCCCAATCGCAGCACCCCGATACGGCACCGGCAGCAGGTTTACGTTCGCGCGCAGCTTGAAGAGTTCAAGCGTCAGATGCGAGACGCCGCCGACGCCGGACAGTGCGCAGCCGATCGTGCCGGGCTTCGCTTTCGCCGCCGCGATCAGCTCGGCCACGGAATGCACCGGGTACTGGGCGTTTACGAACAGCACCATCGGCGTGTCGACGAAATGCGTGATCGGCACCAGATCGCGCAGCGGATCGTACGGCAGCTTCGGGTAGAGCGCCGGCGCGATCGAGATCTGGCCGTTGCTGGCGAGGAACAGCGTGTAACCGTCGGGCGTGGCCTTGGCGACGATCTCGCCGGCGATCAGCCCGCCGGCGCCGCCGCGGTTGTCGATGACCATTTGCTGGCCGGTCGAATCCGCGAATTTCTGCGCGACGGCCCGCCCCGGCAGGTCGAGCCCGCCGCCCGCCGGATACGGAATCAGCATGCGCACCGGCCGGTTGGGATACGGCGCCTCTGCCGCTGTCGAAGGCACCGCCGACAACGTCAACACGCCCAGTGCAATTGCGATTGTCCAGCGCTGCATCATGTCGGCTCCCGTCATGTCATGGAATATTTGCGACGCTCAATCTATTTTCGCGCCGGAGCGCTTCACCACGTCGGCCCACTTGGCGTTTTCCCTTCGGATGAATTCGCCGAACTCCATCGGCGTGCTCATCACCGGCTCGGAGCCGATCGCGAGCAGCTTTTCGCGCAGCGCGGGCGTAGCGAGTGCAGAATTGATTTCGGTGTTGAGCTTCGCGACTATCGCTTTCGGCACGCCCGCCGGCGCGACGATACCTGTCCACGTCGTTGCATCATAGCCCGGCACGCCGGCCTCGGCGATGGTGGGCAAGTCAGGCAGCGCCGGCGAGCGCCGGGGACTGCTGACCGCTAGCCCGCGCACCCTCCCGGACTTGACGTGCGGCGTCATCGAATTCGAGCTTTCCATCATCAATTGCACCTGGCCCGCGATCAGGTCGACGATGCCCGCCGCACCGCCTTTGTACGGTATGTGCACGATGCGGGTGCCGGTCATGTACTTGAACAACTCGAAGCCGACATGGCCCGGCGTGCCGTTGCCCGAAGAAGCATTGGAAAGTTTGTCCGGGTATTGCTTTGCATAATCGATGACGTCGCGCACGGTTTTGAACGGGGTCGACGGCGACGCCGCGAGCAGCATGCTGCCGGTCGTCGTCTGCGCGATGGGCTGCAGATCTTGCAGCACGCTGAAGCTGAGCCCGCGCACGATGTTAGGCGCGATCGCGAGCGCGCCGATCGGGCCGTAGCCGATCGTGTAGCCGTCGGGCGGCGCGTGCGCCACCAGCTCCATGCCTATCATCAGCGCGCCACCGGG
>JBDSSV010000109.1:0-5614 GCA_039928535.1 Burkholderiales bacterium | reverse complement strand
CTGCATGCGCGCGCCGCCGCTCGCCGTGAAACACACGAACGGCAGCTTCTGCTCGAGGCACACCTGCACCCCGCGCACGAAACGCTCGCCGACCACCGAGCCCATCGAGCCGCCGAGGAACCTGAATTCGAACACCGCCGCGACCAGCGGTATGGTCTTGATGCTGCCCTGCATGACGATCAGCGCGTCGTCTTCGTCCGTCTCCTTGCGCGCTTCGTCCAGACGTTCGATATAGCGCCGGCTGTCCTTAAACTTCAGCGTATCGATCGGCAGGACCTCATAGCCGATCTCAAAGCGGCCTTCGGTATCGAGCAGCGAATCCAGCCGCTCGCGCGCGGACAGCCGGTTATGATGATTGCATTTCGGGCAGACAGAGAGGTTTTTTTCGAGATCGGTACGGTAGAGCACCGCCTCGCAAGCGTCGCACTTGCTCCACAGCCCTTCGGGCACATTCTTTTTCGGGCTGCCGCCGTCGCGGTTGATCTTGGGCGGCAGCAGTTTTTTCAACCAACTCATAGGCTAGCCTTTAGTGGTCGAGCGCACTACGGATATCCTTAACCAGTTTCGAGATATTGTCCAGTACGCTGTCGCGCGGACTCTCCTCGATTTCTTGTACCAGCCGGCTACCGATAACCACTGCATCCGCGACCTGCGCTACCGCCCTTGCCGCCTGCGCGTCACGTATGCCGAAGCCGACGCCGATCGGCAGCTTGATGTGCGCGCGAATATCCGGCAGTTTTTTAGCGACATCGCCCACGTCGAGGTTCGCAGCACCCGTCACGCCACGGAGCGCGACGTAGTAAACGTAACCTCGAGCATGGCGGGCGACCTCCTTGATGCGCGATTCGGTCGAAGTCGGCGACAGCAGGAATATGGAGTCGACATTGCGCTTGGCGAGCAAGCCGGAAAACTCGGCGGCTTCCTGCGGGGGATAATCGACCACTAGCACGCCATCGACGCCTGCCGCAAGCGCAGCGTCGGCAAATTTCCCGTAACCCATCGCTTCGATCGGATTAGCATAGCCCATCAGCACGACGGGCGTCGTCGTATTGGTCTGCCGGAACTCAGCGGTGAATTCAAGCACGTTCTTCAGCGACACGCCGTGTTTCAACGCGCGCTCGCTTGAGCGTTGTATCGTCGGGCCGTCCGCCATCGGGTCGGAAAACGGCACGCCCAGTTCGATCACGTCGGCGCCGGCCGCCACCAGCGCGTGCATCAAAGGCACGGTCAGCAACGGATCAGGATCGCCGGCGGTGACGAACGGGATCAGCGCCTTGCGTTTCTGCTTCGCAAGCGCGGCGAAAGTGGCTTCGATTCTCGACATCGCGACTAGAAATTGAGGCCGGATTTCTCGGCCACCGTATGCATGTCCTTGTCGCCGCGCCCGGACAGGTTGATGAGCAGTATCTGTTCCTGCTTCATGCGCGGCGCCATTTTCGCCGCGTAGGCAAGCGCGTGGCTCGACTCGAGCGCCGGTATGATGCCCTCCAACCGGCACAGGTCGTGAAATGCGGCGAGCGCTTCATCGTCGGTCACGGACACGTATTCTGCGCGGCCGCTGTCTTTCAGCCAGGCGTGCTCAGGGCCAACGCCCGGATAGTCGAGGCCCGCGGAGATCGAATGCGTTTCTATGATCTGACCGTTGTCGTCCTGCAGCAGGTAAGTGCGGTTGCCGTGCAAGACGCCCGGTTTGCCCGCTGTCAACGTCGCCGCGTGCTTGCCAGTTTCGAGTCCGTGGCCTGCCGCCTCGACACCCACTATGCGCACTTTTTCCTCCGCGATATACGGGTAGAACAATCCCATCGCATTCGAGCCGCCGCCCACGCACGCGAGCACCGCATCCGGCTGGCGCCCCACCATCTCCTGCATCTGCTGCTTCGCTTCGATACCGATCACCGATTGAAAATCGCGCACCATCATCGGATAAGGATGCGGGCCGGCGACGGTACCTATGATGTAAAACGTGTCGTTGACGTTGGTGACCCAGTCGCGCATCGCTTCGTTGAGCGCGTCCTTCAACGTCTTTGAACCGGACTCGACCGGAATCACGGTCGCCCCCAGCAGCTTCATGCGGTAGACGTTCTGCGCCTGGCGCTTGATGTCTTCCGACCCCATGTAAACCACGCACTTCATGCCATAGCGCGCGGCGACGGTGGCCGTGGCCACGCCATGCTGACCCGCGCCGGTCTCGGCGATCACGCGCGGCTTGCCCATGCGTTTGGCGAGCAGCGCCTGGCCGACCGTGTTATTGATCTTGTGGGCGCCCGTGTGATTGAGGTCTTCACGCTTCAGATAGACCTGCGCGCCGCCGAAATGCTCCGACCAGCGCTTCGCGTGATAAACCGGGCTCGGCCGGCCGACATAATGTTTGAGTTCGTATGCGAACTCCGCGCGAAACGCCGGGTCGTTCCGGTAGTGCTCGTACTCGGCCTTCAGTTGATCGAGCGCCTGGATCAGCGTTTCAGCCACGAACACGCCGCCGTACGGACCGAAATGTCCGCGCTCATCGGGCAAGTCATACATCTGCACTGCGCACCTCTTTCATGAATGCCGCGATCTTCTCCGCGTCTTTGATGCCGGGACTCGCTTCGACTCCGGAACTCACGTCGACCGCCCACGGTGCAATACGCCTTACTGCGTCCGCTACATTTCCGGGATTCAGGCCGCCCGACAATATAAGCGGCAGCGGCAGGCCGCGTGGAATCAGGCTCCAGTCAAATGCCGTGCCGGTGCCGCCATGCGTGCCATCCACATAGGCATCGAGCAACAAACCACGCGCTGAACCGTAAATTCGCGCGTATTGTAACAAATCAACTCCCGCTTTGACGCGTGCCGCCTTGATATACGGCGGGCCGAACTGCGCGCAGAATTCCGGCGGCTCCTCGCCGTGGAACTGCAGCAGGCCAAGCGGCACGTCGCGCAGGATATTTTCAACATCGCGCGCTGCCGGATTCACGAACAAGCCGACCGCAGTGACGAACGGCGGCAGACCCTTCACCACCTCGGCCGCAGTGGCGGCGGTGACGCAGCGCGGGCTCTTAGCGCAGAAGACGAAACCCAGCGCATGCGCGCCCGCGCGCGCGGCCGCAGCAGCGTCGGCCTGCCGCGTAATACCGCAAATTTTGACTGCAGTCGTCATCGCTTCGCTCAGTTTTCATCGAACCACGCGCGGCGCGCCGGCGCGGGCAATCCCCACTTCGCATCATAGCTCACGTGCGCGAGATAGAGACCCGCCGCCTCCAGCGTCGGCGCAGCCTGCCCGCGGTCGCGGCTGGCCAGCACCTCGCCCGCCCAGCCAGGGGCATGCCGGCCCTTGCCTACGTATACAAGGCAGCCGACGATGTTGCGCACCATGTGGTGCAGAAATGCATTGGCGGTAAGGTCAAACACAACGTAGTCGCCGCTCTTGCGCACGTCGAGTCTGCGCAGCTCGCGCACCGGCGATTTGGCCTGACACTCGGACGAGCGAAACGCGCTGAAATCATGTTCGCCGGTCAACGAGGCCGCAGCCTCGCGCATGCGCGCGATATCGAGGGGTGCATGCATCCATGCGACGCGGCAGTCGTTGAGCGCCGGTCGCACCGCATGGTTCAGCAATACGTATTGGTAACGGCGTTCGGTCGCGGCATAGCGTGCGCTGAATTCCGCCGGAACCTGCTGCACCCAGGTCACCGCCGCGGTCGCCGGCAGAGATGTATTCGTTCCACGCACCCATGCCGAATCCGGGCGCGCAGCGGCACAATCGAAATGCACTACCTGCGCCAGTGCATGCACGCCGGCGTCAGTGCGCCCGGCGCATATCGTCCCAATCTTTTCACCGGCGACCTGCGACAGCGCGCGCTCGAGCGCGTCCTGCACCGCGCATCCCGACAGCTGTGTCTGCCAGCCGCAGAAGCCGCTGCCGTTGTACTCGATACCGAGGGCGATTCTCATCGCAGATTCTGCCGCTCCAAAATAAAACTGGCCGCACCGAAGCGCAGCCAGTCCAGACTATCGAGCGCGGCAACCGGCGTATCGCCGGCGCGCCGGCGCCTCGCGTCAGCCGAGAGTGTCGAGCAGTTGTTTCGCTTCCGTCTGTTGGGCGGCATCGCCTTCCTTGACCACTTCCTGCAGGATTTCGCGCGCGCCGTCCTTGTCGCCCATTTCCTGATAAGCCTTGGCAAGATCAAATTTCGTCTGCACATCGTACCAGTGATCGTCCTTGGCGCCGCCCGCGACCGCAGTGGTAGTTGCCGTCTTGGGCACGTCGTCAAGGTCGAGGCTGATATCGTCCAGCTTGATATCCGGAATTACCGGCGCCGCCTTGGCCGCATCACCGAGATCGAGCATGAACGCCGGATCTAGCGGTACCACGGAACTGGTGCCGGGCGGCGCAGCCGCGTTAGGCGCAGCGGAACCGATATCGAAATCCATCGCGAGGTCGGCGGCCTTGTCCTGGTTTTCGGGACTGATAATCACGGTGCTGTCGTGCGGCGGCTCCGGTGCTTTCGGGGCCTCGAAATTGAAATCGATGGCGCTCACCATAGGCCCAGCGGCCGAGTCGCCCGTGACATTGGTCCGCGTCGCCTCGTCGGGCGGCGCGTCAACCGTAAAGTCCGGCACGTTGGCGGGCGCGCCGGCGGCGGGCGCGTTCAGCGTAAAGTCGGGCGAAGCCGTGGTGCCTGGAGCGAAGGCCTGGGCGGCAACCGAGTCCTGCGTTATATCCTGGGTCGCGGCAGTGTCGCCCATCGCGGCGGCCATCCCGGCGAGTTCGCCCGGACGCATGATCATTGTTTTCTCGCCGCTATCGAGCGGCATGTCGGTCGCGGTGGGGTCGCTGCCCGCCGACAATTCGAGATCGAAATCAAGATCGGTTGCCGCTCCTGCACTACCGCCCGCGCCCGTCAGAGCAACGGCGGCTGGAGCCGACTTGCCGGCTTCATACAGCGGGTTCTCCGAGTCAAACGCATAGCCCATTCCCGCTGCTTTAACCCAGTTGTCGCCAATGCCGGCGGTCTGTGTGTGCAGTTCGCGCGCGATTTTTTCGAATTCCGCCTTGTCTTTACGCGCGGCATAAATCTGTAACAGCTTGAGTTGCGCTTCTTCATGCCGCGGATTTTTCTCAAGCGCCTCTTTGAGCACTTCTTCGGCTTGCGCGTCGCGGCCGAAGTTCAGATAGAGATCGGCTTCCGCCAGTGGGTCCACGTCGTCGTTGCCGGCCGCTACACTTGCCATCGGCGATGCCGCCATCGAGGCGGTGACGGGAGCCGCTTTCGGCAACGTCGGTGCAGTTTTCGGCCCCGTGCGCGGATCGTCGTCCTGCGCGCGGCGGCGGCGGCGTGCGAACCATAAAGCGCCGCCAACGAGCACCACCAGACCGCCGATGCCGCCGGCGAGAACCACCGGATCGGTGAGCTGATCAACGAGGCTAGGCTCGGGCGGCGGCGGTGGTGGGGCGGAAGGCTTCGGTTTTGGTTTGGGCGCGGGCTCGGCTTTGGCTGCATCGGCTGCTTTGGTTGCCTCTCCTTTCGCCGGCTCAGCGACCGGCGGAGCGCCTTTTTGATCGCCCTTGGCGGCTTCAACCACTGGCGCCTTGCCTGCGTCTTTGAGCGGCTCTGCTTTAGCCGGTTCTGCT
>JBDSSV010000108.1:0-4638 GCA_039928535.1 Burkholderiales bacterium | reverse complement strand
CGGCCGATGAATTCGGCGCGGTCGCCGCTGACGGTGCGCGTAGCATCGTCGACGTCGAAAAACGCCGTGCGCTCCGCGAATTCGGTGTTGTAAGCATTGCGTGCGCAGAGTCCGCCGCTTGCCGGGTCTATCTCGGTGATTACGTGCATCGCCGTTTTCGGCTGCAGGTCTCCAAGCACCCATTCGGCATAACCGGTGGCGCAGAGCCGGCGCGGGCGCCCCGATGTATTGGCGATTTTCAGGACCGAGAACTTGACCGCGGCATCGAGCGCGACATAGACGGTAAGCTCCGAGCGGATGCCGCCTTCCGCATACTCGAAGGTGCTGTAACCGAAGCCGTGACGGCTCACGTACGGCGCTGCGCCGCGGCACGGCGAGGGCGAGGGCGACCAGAAATGACCGGTCTCTTCATCGCGGATGTAAAACGCTTCGCCGCCCGCGTCGCTTACCGCGTCGTTGGCCCAGGGGGTCAGGCGGAACTCATGCGCGTTCTCGCTCCACGTGTAGGTCATGCCGCTTTCGGAAATCACGCAGCCGAAATAGGGATTGGCGAGTACGTTGACCCACGGCGCCGGCGTCACCTGCGCGTGGGTGGTGGTAATTACATATTCGCGGCCGTCGGCGGAAAAGCCGCCGAGCCCGTTGCCGAACACGAGGTCGGTGCGCGGGGGCGTGGTGGTCGCCGCGGGCTCGGGGCGGTGGGTGCGGGTCGCTTTGAAGCGCGGCAGGTTCAAATGCGGCGCGCGCACTTCCATCAGGCCGCGCCGGTTGATCTGGTCGCCGAGCGAGCCGCGGCGGTCGCTGATAATGGCGCGCGCTACCGCTTGCACGAGTATGCGGTCTTCTTTCGATATCTGTTCGGCGCGCCGCACGAATATCCCGCCCGGCTTGTCCATGACGTGGGCTTCGACGCCCGCGGCGATGAGGCCCATGATCTGTTCCTGCAGCACCTGGCGGTAGCCGGCGCGGTCTTCGTTCCACACGACCAGATCGACGGTGAGCCCCTTCAGGCGCCAGTACGCGTGGGCCTGCACGAGCTGGCGCACGAGATCGATATTCTCGAGGTCGCCGATCTGCAGCAGCACGATCGGCAGATCGCCCGAGATCGCGTAGCCCCACAGGCCCGACTGGCCGCGGCGGTTCGTGCTGAGGACGCCGGCGTCGGCGCGCAAGCTCGAGTTCGCATAGATGATTGCGCTCGCCAGGCGACCGTACAACTGCGTGTCGGCTTCGCTGGCATTGATTTGCCGCAGCACGACCTGGCTGTGGGTCCATGCCAGCTCGAAAACGCGGTCGGCCAGATGCCGGTCCTGGTATTTCCCGGCCAGGTTGAGCGCGGCATCGCGCGTCGTCCCTATGCCGGTGACCGTATCTATGGTTACGGCCTGTTCAGGGTCCAGCGTGATGCGGCAGCGGATCGCGATCACCGGATCGAGCACGGAACCCGCACTGCCGGACAGCGCGCTGCAATCCCCGAGCGCGTGCGGCGCCGCGACGGTGCGACCGCGTCCGATGAAACGCATGCGGTCGGTTTCGTACGAAATCTCGCCGGCCTCGGCGCCGCGCAGGGCCATCAGGTGGAGCAGCCACGGCGCGTGCTCGGTGACGGAGCGCGGCCGGCGCGTGCACAGTATGGCCTGGCGCTCGCGGACGATTTCTGTCTGCACGAACAAATTACTGAAGGCCGGATGCAGCGCGTCCGCAGCCGGCACGGCGAGCACGACTTCGGCATAGGTCGTGACTTCTATCGTGCGCCGCACGCGTGAGCGGTTGGTGATGCGGATGCGGCGCAGCTCGATGTCGTCTTCCGGCGAAACCACGATTTCGGTATGCGTTTCGTAATCGAGATCGCGGCGGCGAAATTCCGCGCGCCCTTCGGAGAATATCGCTTCGTAAGTTTCCGCGCGTTTAAGCGTCGGCTGATGGGTGTTCGACCAGAACACGCCGCTTGCCACGTCGCGCAGATAGCAGAACGCGCCCCAGTTGTCGCACGTCGTGTCCTCGCGCCAGCGCGTGACCGCGAGGTCCTTCCAGCGGCTGTAGCCGCCGCCCGCGTTGGTGACCATGACGTGATAGCGGCTGTTCGACAGCAGCTGCACTTCCGGCGTCGGCGTGCCCGGCGTGCGGATGACGCGTACCGGCATTTCCGGCTCGCTGACCGTCGCGCGCAGGGCCGAGAACGCGCCGGTATGCAGCTGGAACGCGCCGGCTTTGGGGACGCGTTCCTGCAACAGCAACATCGTCGCCTGGAACTGCGGGTCGGACTCGAAGCGCTTCTGCATCGGCCGGTCGAGCAGCAGGTAGGTCAGTGACAGGAAGATCATGCCCTGGTGATGCGCCATGAACGAGCGGATCACGGCGCTCGACTGTCCGCGCGGCAGGCGCGACGCCGTGTAGTCGACGGCTTCGTAAAACCCGTACCTGCCCATGAGGCCTTCGCTGGCGAGGCGTTCGAGATTGGTGCACGCGCGTTCGGGCGCGACCATCAGCGCAAGGGCCGATGCGTACGGTGCAATCACCATGTCCTCGGCGAGTCCACGCTTAAGCCCCAAGCCGGGCACGCCGAAAGCGCGATACTGATAATTGAGCGCGGCGTCGACCGTGTTGTAGCCGCATTCGGAAATGCCCCATGCCACGCCGCGCTGGTTCGCATACGCGATCTGGCGATCGATCGCCGACTCGTAGGTGCGGTCGAGGAGCGTATTTTCGTATGTCGGCATGATCAAGAGCGGCATCAGGTACTCGAACATCGAGCCGCTCCACGACAGCAGCATGGGCTCGCCCCCGCTGGTCGTGAGCAGCCGGCCCAGCGCGAACCAGCTTTCCTGCGGCAACTGTCCCTGCGCGATCGCCACGAAACTGGCCAGTCGCGCCTCCGATGCGAGCAGATCGTAGTAGCTCGCGTCGCGCCGGCGGTCGGCCACGTTGTAGCCGATGGCGAGCAGATGCCGCGCCTTGTCGTAGAGGAAACCGTAGTCCATCGCGGCCATCTCGCCCGCCGCCTGCGCGAGACGCTCGATTTCGTCGATCCGTTCGCCGGCGCGCGCACTCGCCGTGGCGACCTGCTGCCGCAGTGCGTCGAGCGACGCCTGTTCCGCGGCAGTGGCGGGGGAGCCCAGGCGTTGCGCAATCGCCGCCAGCCATCGCTCGTCGAGCGCACCCAGTTCGCGCAGCGTGGGAATCTCGAAAGTCTCGATTATGCTGCGCAGACGCTCCGGGACATCCGTCAGCGTCAGCCACGGCGCCAGCAGCGTCAGTTCATCGAGTGCGCCGCGGCACTGCCGCGTGAGCGCCTGCGTCCACCATAACAATGGACTGTCCGCAGCCGCGGCAGCGAGCGCCGGGCCGGCGGCAAGTTGTTCGGCAGATGCCGTCAGACGCGTGAGCCAGGTTTGCATGGCCGCCAGCGTGGGGGTACGCGAATCATAGGCGGATTCCACGTCTCTTTGCAGCTGCGCAAACTCTGGCGTCGCCGCTGGCCCTGCGACGTCGGTGAGCACGCGCAGCGTATCGGCGATGCCTTCAAACCAGCGGACGCCCGCGATTTTGCTTGCGTGCAGCGCGAGCAAGCCGGGTCGCAATGTCAGCAGATTGCCCGCAAGGTTGCCGCTGTCGACAGACGAAACGTAGAGCGGCGAGAGTGGCCGCAGCGATTGCGTGTCGTACCAATTGTAGAAGTGGCCCTCGTGACGGTCGAGTCCCTGCATCGTCTCCAGCGTGCTTGCCGTGCGCGCGATGAGTTCGCCCGCCGGAATGTAGCCGAAGTCGTGCGCCGCGAGGTTGGCGAGCAGTCCCAGGCCGATGTTGGTCGGCGACGTGCGATGGGCGACCACCGGCAGTGGATGCTCCTGAAAATTATCCGGCGGTAGCCAGTGATCGTCGGGGCCGACGAAGGTCTCGAAGAATGCCCACGTCTGGCGCGTAAGCTTGTGCAGAAAAACGTGCTGCTCGCCCGTCAGCCTGGCTTCGCGCGGCGGCAGCGGCCGGCTCAGCCACCAGGTAAGTCCCGGCGCCGCCATCCATAGCACCAGAACCGGCGACGCAATCGCCAGCGTGCCCGGCGCCATGCGCGCAAGATACATGGCGGAAACGATGGCGATGGCCGGTGCTATCCACATCTTGAGACAGCTCGCCAGCAGGCCCGGGCGCAGCGTGCGCTCGACGCCGCTCGACGGGCTCCATTCCAGCAGCTGCGTACGCGAGACCAGAATGCGCCAGTTGGTGCGCAATATCGCGTCGAGGCTGTACCACGCTTCGTACGGCAGGCAGGCTAGTGTCAGCGCCGCCTGGGCGAGATGGCCGCCCATGGCGCGCAGCGCGGCGGCGAGGTGCTGGCGCGGCAGCACGTCGTCCGGGCGGCGCAATAAATCCAGCGCCGACGCAAACAACGGAGGAATGGCGATGATGCCGGCGACGACCGCGGTCCAGAACCATGCCGGGCGGAAAAACGTCCAGCCCAGCAGCATGAGCAGCATCAGCCCCGCGGGCACGAGGCTGCGCCGCAGGTTGTCGAGTATCTTCCACTGCGACAAGTACGACAGCGGATTGCGGTTGCGCGCAGCGGCCGCGCTGCCGCCGGGAACGCGCGGCAGCAGCCACGACGCGATCTGCCAGTCGCCGCGTATCCAGCGGTGGCGG
>JBDSSV010000107.1:0-4502 GCA_039928535.1 Burkholderiales bacterium | reverse complement strand
ACCGCCAGCACTTTGCGCAGCACTATGATGCCGATCAGGTTGTCCGGCTGGTCCTGGTACACCGGCAGTCGGCGGTGATAGGCGGTGGCGATCTGATGGCGCAGCACTTCGGGGGCCGCGTTGATATCGATCGCCTCAATCTGGTTGCGCGGGGTCATCACGTCGTTAACGGTAATGCTCTCGAGATCGAACAGGTTGAGCAGAATGCTCTGATGCTTTTTCGGGATGTAGTTGCCCGATTCGAGCACCAGCGTGCGTAATTCATCGGGCGTCATCTTGCTTTCCGTCAAGTTCTTGGTCTTCAGCCGAAAGAGCCACAGCAGCGACTGCACGAAAAGATTGACGAACCAGACGATCGGATAGAGCGCTGTCAGCATCGGCCTCAACACGAAAGCGACCGGCAGCGCGATCTGCTCCGCAAACGCGGCCCCGATGACTTTGGGCGTGATTTCGGACACGATCAAGAGCGCAAAGGTCACGACGACGGCGCTGGCCGCCGGCACCCACTTGTAATCGCCCCACACCGTGTGCGCGATCAGGGTGGCGAGCGTCGCGGCGCCCGCGGCGACCAGCGTGTTGCCGAGCAAGATGACGCCGAGCAGCTTGTCCGTCTCACGCAGCAGGCCGGCGGTGAGCTTGGCGCCGCGGTTGCCCTGCTTGACCAGCACTTTCAGGCGATAACGGTTCAGCGCCATCATGCTGGTTTCGGCCAGCGAGAAAAATGCGGACAGCAGCAGCAATACGGCGAGCGCCGCGAGTTGCGCGGAAAGAGGGATGTCGTCCATCAACGCAGAGTGAGGCGTGAGGCGTGAGGCGTGAGGCGGAACCAGCGCTCGTCCATCTAGGTTCGGCCGAGTATGACTTCGAGCACGAATTTGCTGCCGACGTAAGCGAGCACCAGCATCAGGAATCCGGTCAGGGTCCAGCGTACCGCGATGCGTCCGCGCCAGCCGTAAAGCCGCCGGCCGCCGAGCAGGGCGGCGAAAATCAGCCACGACAGGATGCCGAACACGGTCTTATGGTTGAAGCGCAGCGCTTTGCCGAACAATTCTTCAGAGAACACGATGCCGCTCGCGAGCGTCAGCGTGAGCAATACAAACCCCGCCGCGATGATGCGAAACAGCAGCGTTTCCATGGTCAGCAGCGGCGGCAGCGATTGCAGTGCAAGCGGCAGCTTGCCGGTGTGCAGCCGCCGCTCGAGCAGCGCCATCAGCAGAACGTGCAGCGAGGCGATCGTGAAAAGGCTGTATGCGAGCAGCGCGATCAACAGGTGCGCCTTGAACGCCGCGAGTTGCGTATTCGGCAGCGCGTGCGTCGCGGGAAAAACGGTCGGCAGCAATACGCACACCGCGGCTACGGGCATGACCATCGCCTGCAGACCGTCGAACCTGTAGGCGAGATTGCCGAGCCAGTAGATAGCGACCGTCAGCCACAAGATCGTGGATATCGCATTGCCGATGCCCAGATGCATGCCCGCACTGTCGAACACCGATTGATAGAGCAGCAGCGCGTGGAGTGTCAGCGGTACGGCCACGGCAACATGTCCGGCCGTGCGCGTTTCGGCGCGCGGCGCGGGTGCTGAGGGCGCCGGCATCCATTGCGCGCGCCAGAAATACGCAGCCAGTGCCGCGTACATCAGGGAAGTGATCGGATAGAATACTGAGTCCGGCATGGTCGTTAGCACCCAGTTTACACCAGTGGATTGTGCGCTCGCGCCTTGCATCTAAACGTCTGATTGTGGATCCGGCATGTTTGAAACTCTGACGGGACGGCTGTCGCAGGTCATGAAGACGCTGCGCGGCGAAGCGCGGCTGACCGAAACCAACATCCAGGACGCAATGCGCGAAGTGCGCATGGCGTTGCTCGAAGCCGACGTGGCGCTGCCGGTTGTCAGGGATTTTGTCACGCACGTGCGCGAACGCGCGCTTGGCCAGGAGGTGATGGGCAGCCTCACGCCCGGACAGGCGCTGGTCGGCGTCGTGCATCGCGAACTGGTCGCGCTGATGGGGGAGGCCGATGCGCCGCTCGATCTCGCGACGACCCCGCCTGCGGTGATCCTGATGGCAGGCCTGCAGGGCTCGGGCAAGACGACGACGAGCGGCAAGCTCGCCAAGATGTTGCGCGAGCAGATGAAAAAGAAAGTGCTGCTCGCGAGTTGCGACGTCTATCGTCCGGCGGCGATCGAGCAACTCAAAACGCTGGCCGCGCAAATCGAGGTGGATTTCTTTCCGGCAACCGGCAGCGACAAGCCCGCGGCCATCGCGGCGGCGGCGCTCGATTACGCGCGCAGGCATTATCACGACGTGCTGATCGTCGATACCGCGGGCCGGCTCGCGATCGACGACGCGATGATGCACGAAATCCGCGACCTGCACGCGATGTTGAAGCCGATCGAAACCTTGTTCGTCGTCGATTCGATGCAGGGGCAGGACGCGGTCAACGTGGCGAAAGCCTTTGCCGATGCGCTGCCGCTGACCGGCGTGGTGCTGACGAAGCTGGATGGCGATGCGCGCGGCGGCGCGGCGCTGTCGGTGCGGCAGGTCACCGGCAAGCCGATCAAGTTCGCGGGAATCGGCGAAAAGCTCAGCGGACTGGAAGTCTTTCACCCCGATCGCATGGCGTCGCGCATCCTCGGCATGGGCGACGTGCTGTCGCTGATCGAAGATGCGCAGCGCACGGTCGATCACGACGAAGCCGAAAAGTTCGCCAAAAAATTGAAGTCTGGCAAGGGTTTCGACCTCGAGGACTTCAAGCAGCAGATCGGCCAGATGAAAAAAATGGGCGGCGTCAACGCGCTGCTGGACAAATTGCCCGGCCAACTCGCGCAGGCCGCCGGTAAGGCGCAGATGGACGACCGCCAGATCCGGCGCATCGAGGGCATCATCAATTCGATGACGCCGCAGGAGCGTGCGAAACCCGAATTGCTCAAGGCCTCGCGCAAGCGCCGCATCGCGGCCGGCGCCGGCGTCAGCGTGCAGGAGGTCAACCGACTGCTAGCGCAGTTCGAGCAGACGCAGAAAATGATGAAAATGATGGCGAAGGGCGGCATGGCCAAGATGATGCGCTCGATGAAGGGCATGCTGCCCGGCGGCATGCGGTAGCGCGTCACCGCCACGTCGGCGTGGCTGTCGAGCGTCTTCTTTTTTCCGATCAAGGTGTTGTGGCAAGGAATCGCCTTCGCCCCGCGCCGCAATCCGCGCGCTGCCGGGGCGGTTCTTATCTTGCGTTAAAGTCAAAAACTAGCGTAAAATCACGCCCTTTCCGCATTTTCAGGGTCGGATTTACCATGGTTGTTATCAGGCTGGCACGAGGCGGCGCCAAAAAGCGTCCGTTTTTCAATCTGGTGGTCGCAGATTCGAAGCGCGCGCGCGATGGCCGCTTCATCGAGCGCATCGGTTTTTATAATCCCAAAGCGCCGGCAGGGCAGGAAACGTTCCGCTATCAAGCCGAGCGTCTGACTTACTGGCAGAGCAAAGGCGCGCAGATCAGCGACACCGCTGCGCGGCTGGTCAAACAGTTTGCCGCGAAGCCCGCTGCCTGAGCACATGGTAGTCATGGGGCGGGTGACCGCCCCGTTCGGAGTCAAGGGCTGGATCAAGATTTATGCGCTCACGGCGCAACCCGGAAACTTGTGCGATTACCCGGTGTGGTGGCTGCAGCGCGATGGCGGATGGCGCGAAACGCAAGTCGTCGCCGCCAGAGTACACGGAAAAATGCTGGTCGCGCAGCTGGCGGGCATTGCCGATCGCGAAGCCGCCGCCGCGCTGAAGGGTGTTGAAATCGGCGTGCCGCGCGAGCAGTTGCCGGCCGCGTCGAAAGACGAGTTTTATTGGGCCGATTTGATCGGCTTGAAGGTCGTGAATAAAGAGCAGCACGAGTTGGGACGCGTGGTCCGTATCGTGGAAACCGGCGCGAATGACGTGCTGGTGGTGGCGAGCGATGAAGGTGAAATACGCGGCAAAGCGGCAGGCGAAATTCTGATTCCGTTTATCGCCGGCGCGATCAAGGCAGTGGATGTCGCGGCGGGTGTAATTGCAGTGGACTGGGGCCGGGATTACTGATGCTTCAGTTTGATGTGGTAACGATTTTTCCCGCAATGTTCGACGCGGTGGCGGAAGCCGGGGTTATCGGGCGCGCGCGGGACAAAGGGATTTACCAGCTGGTCGCGTGGAACCCGCGCGATTTTGCGCAGAATGCGTATCGCACGGTCGACGACCGGCCGTACGGCGGCGGGCCGGGGATGGTGATGATGGCCGAGCCGGTTGGGCGAGCGCTGGCGGCGGCCAGGCAGCGGCAAAAAAGCGCCGGCATGCGGGAGCCGCGCGTGATTCACCTGACTCCGCAAGGGCGCTTGTTGAATCACCGGCTGGTGATGGAGTTGGCAGGGCAGCAGGGTTTGGTTTTGCTCACAGGACGGTACGAAGGCGTCGACGAGCGCGTCGAGCGCGACGTTGACGACGAGATCTCGCTGGGAGATTACGTGCTGTCCGGCGGGGAATTGG
>JBDSSV010000106.1:0-7325 GCA_039928535.1 Burkholderiales bacterium | reverse complement strand
AATTTCAGGAGAAGAGCATGCGAATCGCTTTTTGCAAATTCCCGCTGGCCTCGGACCCCAAGACCGACGTTTCCATCAACCCACTGCAGGTTTCATACTTCACCAGCCACGATGGCAAGACGACGACGATACATTTTGACGCCGAGCATTCAGTCGTGGTCGGCGCTCCGCACAAGGCTGTCGAAGATGGCCTCAACATCGACGTGAGGTAGGGCAATTCATTTACACACGGTCGTCGCATTGGCAAATTGAGAACAAATATTTTTTCTTTACTTGCCCTTCCTTAAACCACAGCCCCGCTTCGGCGGGGTTTGTCATTTCATGGGCCAGCCGAGCCACTCGCAGAGGCTGCGGCCCATGATCCACTCCAGGTCGTCGGGCGAGAGCCACTTCATCTCTTCAGTAAACGCAGTCACGCATTCCCGATAAGTTCCGCGCAACCGCGACAGGTCGCTGCCCCATAGCATGCGCTGCGGCCCGAAAGCGTCGTAGACGCGCCTTACGTGCACATGAAGGTTGCGATAGGGATAAGGGGCGTCGGTATAGCATGGCAGCGCGCTCACCTTGACCGCGATGTTCGGCCGTCTTGCCGTAACGAGCAGCTTGTCGATATCGCGAAACGCGACATCGTCTTTCACGCCGCTCGCAAGCGCCATGTGATCGAATATGAGATGCAGCCGCGGATGGCGCTCCGCGATGGCATCGAACAGGTGCACGTTCTCGTGCGACACGCCGACATAGACCGGCACGCCGGCTTCTTCCGCCACGCCCCACACCCAGTCGGCGGCCCCGCTGTCCAGCGCTTGCGGCGCGCGCTTGAAATTGAAGCGCAGGCCCAGCATGCCGGGTTGCGCACGCCATTGGGCAAGCCGCCGGGGTGCCTGCGGGTCCTTGACGTCGATCTTGCCCATCACTGCAAAGCGGTCGGGATGCGCTTGCGCCGCGTCGAGTCCGAGATCGTTGCGGCTGCCGTCGAGACTTGGCGGCACGATGATCACGCGATCGACTCCCGCGGCATGCATGTCGCGCAGCAGGTCTGCGCTGCCCAGCGGCTGCGGGCGATGCGGACGCGTGCCGGGCGCCCAGGGCCGCTCCGGCGTGTTCGCGGCCCAGATGTGTACTTGCGAGTCGGCGATCAGCATCGAAGACTACCTAAGTCTCGCCGATGCCGACCTGGCGGATGACGCGCGTCCACTTGTCCACTTCGGATTTGAGATAGGCGCCGAACGCATCAGGCTTCATGGTCCAGACGTCCAGCCCCTGCCCGGCGATGGCCTGCGCGATGTCCGGCGCGTTGAGTATCCGCACGAGTTCCTGGTTGAGGCGCGCGATGATTGCCGGCGGCGTTTTTGCGGGTGCGACGAAGCCGTACCACGCATGCGTTTCGTAGCCCGGCACACCGGCTTCGGCGACAGTGGGAAGCTCCGGAAAAAGCTTCGAGCGCTGCGCCGTGGTTACCGCGAGCGCCCGCAGCCTGCCCTCACGAATGAAGACAACCGCGCTCGGCTGCGAGGCGAAACCGATCTGCACCTGGCCCGCGACCAGGTCAATCATTGCCGGCCCGCCGCCCTTATAGGGGACATGCAGAAGCTGGGTGTGCGTCATGCTGCGAAAGAGCGCGCCCGCGAGGTGCCCCGAGCCGCCGGTGCCCGACGTCCCGTACGCAAGCGCGTTCGGCCGCGCCCTGGCGAGCGCGATGAGGTCCTTCACCGTGCGCACCGGCACCGAGGGGTGGACGACCAGCACGTTGCCGCTCAACACCGCAGACGTGATCGGCGCGAGGTCGCGAAGCGGGTCGTATGCAAGCGGCTTGTAGAAGATCACGTTCGTGCCAAGGTTTCCTACCGCTCCGAGCATGATCACATGACCGTCTGGCGGCGCTTTCGCGGTGATGTCGGCAGCGACCGAGCCATTCGCGCCGGCGCGGTTTTCGACAATGACAGTTTGGCCGAGCGATTCTGAAAGCTTAGGCGCGACGATCCGGCATACGAAATCGACGCCGCCGCCCGGCGCCTGCGAAGCGATGAGCCGGATCGGCTTCGCGGGAAAAGGCGGCTGCTGAGCGAAAGCGAGCGATGCAAACAGCGACGCGATCATCGCCACGATGAGACATTCAGGCATGCAGGAATTCCGCGGATTGATTTCTGCAATAATACAGCACTTCATTTTGACGATCGGAAAGCAAGGCATGGATCCCGAGCTTCGCGGAAACAATGTACTCGTCATGCGGCAGTATTAAAAAAAGCAGGTGAGGGAGAAGCCATGATGGAGATGTTCGGAACCGAACTTGTATTGCCACTGGCATTTTACGCGCACAGCTTACCCTGGGAGCATCTATGGCCGGCCTATGCCGTCCTCGCAATAATCTTCTGCCTGATTGTCGGCATCAGTCGCGACCGCAATGGCAGGCTCCTGTTGCTCCTGGCGACCGGCCTCCTTTTTGCAGCAGTGCCCTTTGCGGAAGAAGTGTGGATCGCGTGGAATTTCGCCAAGGCATGCAATGGCGCAGGCACGTTTATCAACAAGACCGTGCAGGCCGACGGGTATTATGACGGAACAGCCGCGGTACTAGGCCTGGTTCGGCCCGGGGCTTTCAAATTTGTCGAAGCGCCATACAAAAAAGGGCTCACGCGAATTACGTCCGGCGATGCAGACTTCGTGCGCGAAGTGCTTAAACGCTACCAGCAAGAGAACCCCGCAGCCGATATGGCACAGTTGAAGTTCATTCAGATGAGCATGGATGATCGCACAGAGGCGTTGGTTTTTCCTGGCACCAACGCTAGCTGGCGCTTTACCAGGATCGATCAACCGACGGCGAGATATTGGTTTAAAGCAGTCAGAGACGTAGCGGTAGCTTACAAAGTTACCCTTCTGCAAACGACGCTTACCGATACGCAGTCGGATGAAATAATTGCGCGTTACGTCCGGTATTATCGACAGCCGCCATGGTTCATAAATCGAGAGCAACATCGTCCCCCAGTGATGGCCTGCGACAAGCCGGGCGACTGGCAATCGCCGGTATCTGACGATGCATCGTCTTTATATCTGAAAGCGATTCAACCAGTAACAAACTGATGCGCGGGCCGCAACGCTCCACATCAGCGAAGCTATCGAATACGGACGATGCAGTGTACAAAGGAACCCGTGCTGAAAATCCTTGGCAGAAAGACCTCCGGCAATACGCAGAAAGTACTTTGGTGCTGCGACGAACTCGGCATCGAGTACGGGCGCGAGGACGTGGGCCGGACGTTCGGCAGGAACCACGAGCCCGCGTATCTCGCGCTTAATCCCAACGGCAGGGTACCGACGATCGTTGACGACGGCTTCAGCCTGTGGGAATCGAATGCCATCGTGCGCTCCCTCTGCGCCAAACATGGCCTGGGCACATTGTGTCCATCGGAACCGCAACACCGCGCCGACGCGGAGCGTTGGATGGATTGGCAGCAGACTACGCTCAGGCCGGCTTTCCATGCACTGGGCGCCACGTTGAAGAAAACTTCACCGGCGCAATCCGACAAAGCCGTAGTGGAAAGCTTGGAGAAGGGCGTACGCGACGCATGGAAAATTCTGGACGCGCAGTTGGCCACGCAATCGTGCGTCGCCGGCGACCGTCTAACGATGGCTGATATACCCTTCTGTTACATCATTCATCGCTGGTACAAACTGCCGGTCGAGCATAGCGGCTTCGCTAATCTCAAGGCTTGGTACGATAAGCTTTGCGCGCGCCCGGCATTCAGGCGAAACATCTGTGAAGTCGAAATCTGAACTAGGATTCCCCATGTCGCACAAGAAAATAAGCCGCATCTACACCGGCAACGATGGCCGCTCGCACTTCGAAGACTTGATCGTGCCGATGGAAGAACTGCTTGCCGGTGGACGCGCCTCACTGAGATCCGCACTCGTGCCGACCAAGGGAGTGTCGTTCCGCGAGACTCCGCTCGGCCGCTCCGAGGAATTTCACTGTCCGAAGCAGCGCCAATTCGTGATCACGCTATTCGGCGCAGTGGAAATCAGCTGCGGCGGCGGCAAACGGGTCTTCGGTCCCGGCGACGTGCTGTTCGCCGAAGACCTCACCGGCGAAGGCCATGCCAATCGTGAATTGCTCGGCCCGCGCCAGAGCCTGATCCTGCCGGTGCCCGATGACTTCGACATCCGGCGTTGGTCGACCACGCCGTGACGCACGCTCCGCTTTCGTCCGGCGTAAAAACTGCGATTTTTTTCGCGGCACTTGCCCTGCTCACGGCGCTCGTGGCTTGGCTGGACCCGCGGCCGAGCCTGCGCCACGTGAAGGTGGCGATGCTTTCGGGCAACGTGACGGGCAGCTACTATGCGACCGTAGAGAAGATTGCAGCCGAAACCGCGCGGCGCCATGGCCGCGTGCAGAACCTCTCGTCCGCGGGCTCGGTGGAAAACATCCGGCGGCTCATCGATGGCGCGAAAGATTGCAAAGTCCATTTCGCCCTCGCGCAGGACGGAATCACATACCCGGAGGGGCATCAGCTCGAAGTCATCGGCCGGCTCCCGCGGCCGGAAACGCTCGCAATCCTCGGACGCGATGTCGAGCGCATTCAGGCTGCCACGGATCTGAAGGGCCTGCGCATCGGCATCGGTCCGCCAGGCAGCGGGACTGAACACATGATGCGACGCGTGCTCTCGCTGCTCGACGGAACCGGGCTGCGCGCATCGACGCATGACATCGATGAGCAGTTGCGCATGGTCGAGCGCGGCGAGCTCGACCTGGTCGCGATGGTGCTCGACGATGAAGGCAAGCTGCTCGCCAACGCCCTGACCGAGAAAAATCTCGATATCCTCGAACTGCCCGATGTGGAGTCGCTCGCACGCCATCTGCGCTTTGCGCGCGTGGGCGTGATCTCGACCGGGCAGATGGACTATGTGCGAAAGCTCCCGCGCAAGGAGAAGAAAGTGCTGCAGCTCGATGCGCTCATTATCGGCAACGGCTGCGCACCGGACGGCGTCACGCAAGGTTTCATGACCGCGGTCGCCGAGGTATTTCCGACCTTCGTGCGCCACAATAAAGGCCAGCCCAACCTGACCGGCCTGCCGCTCGCGCCGGTTGCCGTGAACTTCTACAGTGCGGAAGGTCCGGATCTGCTCGGAAAGTACGCGCCGTGGGCCGTCGACATCATGCCGTTGCCCACCTGGATTCAGCTCGGCGTAGCTTTTTCGGTTTTGTTCAGCGGTATGGCCCTGTGGCATCGCTACCGCCTGTGGCGCGTTGATGCCAACCGGGTGAAGATCGAGCGCGATATCGTGGCGCTCCTGGCACCAGGCGCCAGCATCGACATGATCGCCGAGATGCAACTCAACGCGAGTCAGCTTCTGCCCGATGCCCGCGCGCAGATCGAAAATCTCATACTGCGCTTGTCCGCGCTCTCGGAGGTATCCCGCGACCAGTCGCTGTCGGTGTTGGTGCCCATGGGCGAGGAGATGTCATACCGCTATCAGGAAATGCTGATAGCGGCCTTGCTGCGCGCGCTGCGGCTTTACAAAGAACGGCTACCTGACGCTTAGCGAGTTCCCGTTTCGTCAGTGCGGCTCGTTCCAGCCTGTCGTCTTCGCGCCTTCCGTGGCGACCAGGATAAACGCCATCACGCAGGGCTCCGTCCCGCGGTTGTTCCAGTTATGCAACGTACCGCGCTGGATCACCACATCGCCAGGCTTCAGATGCACTTCGCCGTCCTCCATCTCCATCCACATTTCTCCGGACAGGCAGATTGCGTAGTCGACGGAGTCGGTCTTGTGCCAGCGGGCAATGTTTTTGGGCTCATAGCGGCCATAACGGAAAACAGAACCGCCGGCGAGGCTGGTGCCCAGGTCCCATGTGTTCGGATCCTCTTCCGTCGACTCCGCAGGCAACTTTTTTGTCGCCCACATCGGGATATTGTCGAATCCCGGCCGCAGGTTGATGGGCGCGATATCGGCGTCCCACTTGATGCAGCTTTTTCCCTCTTTATTGAAACCCGTGACGACTCTGCGACCGATACTCATTGCAAGCTCTCCTGTGACTGCGATTGTGTGAATGGATGCGTAGGAATCACCCTACTGCATGACTGCACTCTATCCGATTGGGCCTGATTCGCTCAAGCGTAAGATTAAGGATTAACGAATGGAGCCCCCCCAGTGAGTACGCCAGCCCAGACACTGATTGACCTGGAAAACAAATTTTGGCAGTCCATGGTCAGCAAGGACACGGACGCCGCCGTTGAACTATTGACCGAACCCGCGCTGATGGTCAGTTCACACGGAGCAATTAAATTCGACCACGCGGGCTATCGCAAGATGGCGGAGCAAGGCACGATGGTTCTCACCTCCTTTTAACTCAGCGACTTGGAGGTCCTATTTCCCGACGGGACCACGGCAATACTCTCGTATCGCGTGAAACAGGGCGTTGCGCCCCGGGGAAAAGGCGAGAGCACCGTGCAGGAAATGAACGACACCTCCACCTGGGTCCAGACAGGCAAATGCTGGCAGTGCGCCATGCATACGGAAACTCCGGCTGAGGCTAAAAAACCAGGGCATTAAAACCAGCAGCGATTGGCTGGTTCTTCAGCGGGAGCGGGCTTATTTGTTATTTGACAACTTGCGGCCAGTTGAGGTGTTCGCGTGACCGGAAGGCTGAAGCTATCTTTTCAATTTCCACCACGGGCACTCCGGACTTTTCGAATCGCGCTTTCCAGTTCTCGACAATGGTTAGTTGATCGTTGACGAGCTGTCTTGCGCCGGATAGGGATAACCCAAAGACGCCGCATTCCGAAAGCGCGTTGTCGAGGGTTGATAGCCGGCCTTTTTCGCCCACCGCCAAATGCTGAAATCGCTCGAATCCGACTGCCGGGGTCGGCACGATATCGTATGCCGGAGAAAGTGAGAAATGAAGGCCATCAGCAAGGAAACCGAAATTGCGCAAGTGATCGTCGATATTGCTGACCAATATGTTAAATACCATCTGCCGGAAAAGCTGTTTTTTCATATCACTGGCGGATTGCGCCGGGGCGTATTTACTTATTGCGGAAACAATTTCGCTGTAGCGTGTGCCGAGCGACTCGGTTTCATCTTTTCCCAGCAGCGTGAGGGCGCTGTTGAAATGTTTTCTGACATAGCGCCCCGTCGATACCCTCTCTCGATCAAAGCGTTTGACCAGCAACACATCGCGCCCGCCGGCTTTTACCAATTTTATGGTTGGAACGTGAATGCCGCATTCTTGAGCCATAAGCAGGGTGGCATGCTCAACCAGGGGATAATTGAATCGGTCATCACGCGCCGGGAATTTCGCAATCCATAGTCCGTCATCATCTTCCACGACCGCT
>JBDSSV010000105.1:0-10458 GCA_039928535.1 Burkholderiales bacterium | reverse complement strand
GATCAGCCATCGACATGTTCAGTTGCTCCGGAAAAAAGACGAATTCTAGCGTATTTCATTTGGCATCGTTCCCGCGCCGGATTCGCCGAGACGCAGCTACTCGCCGAATTTGTCGGTGCGTCTGTATGGCAGCAACTAACCTTGACCGAAAAATTGAATGATGTGAATATCGCAGGTATTGTCTAAAAACGATCCGTGACAAAAGTCACGCTCCCGGTGGCTCGCGCATAAGCCGCTGGAAAGTAACGACAAAACGGAGCTACTCGGGAATGTCCAACCCTGTCAGCCGATTGCTCACCAGTCTAAGCAATCGCGTGATCGCGTCGAGCGATACCGACGAGCAAAAGCTGCAGAAGACCCTGCTGATTTTCGCGTGCGGCTTGATGGGGTTCGCGGCGATGCTGTGGCTCGTGATTTACCACGCGATGGGGATCAAGTACTCGGCGACCGTGCCGCTTATTTATCTCGCGGTCTCCGCCAGCACGCTGGCGATCTACCTGTGGAACCTGAATTTCGATTTCTTCCGGTTTGCGCAGACCAGCCTGTACCTGTTCGTGCCGTTCATCATGCAATGGTCGATCGGCAGCTATGTCACATCGTCCGGCGTGATGCTGTGGGCGCTGCTGGCACCGATCGGCGTAATGGTATTCCAGGGGCCGAAGGAGTCGGTGCCATGGTTCTTCGCTTACCTCGTTATGACAGCGGTATCGGGCTTTTTCGACTATTACCTCGCGTACGGGACCGAAAAGACGACCGGCATGCCGTTGCAGACCATCGCGGTATTTTTCGTGCTTAACTTCGCGGCGATGTCGACTATCGTTTACCTGCTGGTCGTATATTTTGTGCGCCAGAAGGACCGCCTCAAGGAAGCGCTCGACCGCCAACACAGCCTGCTGCAGGCCGAGCAGGATCGCTCGGAGCGCCTGTTGCTCAACGTGCTGCCGGGACATATTGCGGAGCGCCTGAAGCGCGACCCCAGCGTGATCGCCGACGGCCTTGCCGATTGCACGGTGATGTTCGCGGACCTGACCGACTTCACGCGTCTGTCGGAAGAGCTGCCGCCGCGCGACATGGTGGCGATGCTGAACGATGTGTTTTCCTGGTTCGACGGCCTTGCCGAAACATACGATCTGGAGAAAATCAAGACCATCGGCGACGCCTACATGGTCGCCGGCGGGTTGCTCGATCACGACGCGAAGTACACAGAGGCGATCGCGAACATGGCGCTGAACGTGCGCGACAAGATCAGCGACCTGAGAACGCGCACGGGCGAGCCGCTCGGCATTCACATCGGCATCGGCAGCGGTCCGGTCGTGGCTGGCGTGATCGGCGTCAAGAAGTTTATCTACGATCTGTGGGGCAACGCCGTCAATGTCGCGGCGCGCCTCACGTCGGAGGCGACGACGGGTGGCATCCTGGTCGACGCCACGACTTATCGCCGGTTGCGCGGCACCTATCAATTTGAAGGGCCGGAACCGCTGACCGTCAAGGGCCAGCGCCAGTTGACGGCCTACCGTCTCATCGCAAAACTGCCGCAGGTTGCCGAGGTCCAGGCGGAAGTCGCATAACCCCTCGTTGACGTTTTTAACGCGCCGGCAATGCGGCGCCCAGCACTCCCGACCAGAGTTTTTTTACCGCGGCGATCTCGCGCGCCAGCGTGGCGGCCTCGACGCGCGCATATTTGTCGCCCTGCAGCCGCAGCGCGTGTTGCAGCAGGCGAAAGTGCCGGTAAGCATCGTGTACCGCTAGCGCATCTTCCGTGGCGATCAGGCTCAAGCTTGCGGCACGTTTGAGCAGGGCCAGATTTCCGATATTGGCGACGAGTTCAGGAAATTCGTGCGCGTGCCCCAGCACCAGATACTGCACGATGAACTCCACGTCGATAAGACCGCCGCGGTCGTGCTTGATATCGAAGAGCCCGCTCGCGTTAGGGTGCGCGGCCAGCATCTTGTCGCGCATGGCGACGATTTCATCGCGCAGCTTCGGCAGCGCGCGCGGACAGCGCAGCATTTCGCCGCGCACCGCATCGAACCGGGTGCAGATGGCGGCATCGCCGGCGACGCAGCGCGCGCGCGTCAGTGCCTGGTGCTCCCACACCCACGCGTGCGTGCGCTGGTAATCGGTAAATCCGTCGAGGGGGCTCACGAGCAATCCGCTCGCGCCATCAGGACGCAATCGCAGATCAGTCTCGTACAGTATTCCCGCCGCCGTCATGCTGGTCAGCCATTGATTAATGCGCTGCGCAAAGCGCGTGTAATTTTCCGGCGCGTCCGGCGCGGTGTCGTCGTACAGAAAAATCAGATCGAGATCGGACTCGTAGCCGAGTTCCTTGCCGCCGAGCTTGCCGTAGGCCACGATTGCAAAACGCGGTTCGGCGCGATGCCGCGCGGGCAGCGCACCCCAGATAAAACGCACAACCTCGCCAAGGATCACGTCCGCGAGGTCCGACAGATGATCGGAGAGCGTTTCGAGCGGGAGCTCGCCCGCTAGATCCTGCGCCAGCAGGCGCAGCGTTTGCGCATGCTTGAAATGCCGCAGCACGTCCATCCGCGCTTCGCTGTCGTCGGGCGCCTCCTGCAGACGGCTGCGCAGCCAAGCGGCAAGCGGCCCGCGCACTGGCGGCGCATAAAGCGTGCGCGCGTCGAGGAGCTCGTCGAGCAATATCGGATAGCGCGCCAGATATTGCGCTGCCCACGGGCTCGCACTGGCAAGGCGCGCGCCGCGTTCTATCGCCTGCGGATATTGCAGCAGCAGCGCCAGATAGGCCTCCCGCCGGCTGATGCTTTCGAGCAGAGTCAGCATGCGTTCGAGGGTGGCGTCCGGCTTGGGCAGCTTAGCGACGGTCGCAATCACCTGCGGCACCAGTTGCTCCATGCGCGTCTGGCTGGCCTGCGGCATATGGCGCACGCGGCTGCTGTCGCGCAACGCGCCGATGCGCTCGAAGGCGCGCTGCGGATCGGCAAAGCCAAGATTGCGCAGTGCCGCGAGTGCGTCTTCCGTGTGGTCGCCGCGCCACAGCGCCGCCAGCGGATGCGCGTCACTCTCCGACTCGGCGAAAATGCTCTCGAAGTGGCGCGTTACTTGGCTGCGATGGCGGTCGAGCTCAGTGCGCAGTCCGTCGTATGCCGCATAGCCCATCGAGGCGGCAATCAGCGCCTGATCTTCGGCGTTGACCGGCAGTGCCTGTGTTTGCTTGTCATCCAGATATTGCAGCCGGTGTTCGAGATTGCGCAGAAATACATAGGCAGCGGTCAGTTCGCGCACGGCGGCTTCCGGCAGCAGGTTGCGCGCGGCGAGCAGCGGCAGCACCGCCAGCGTAGGCGGCTGGCGCAGCAGCGCCTCGTGCCCGCCGCGCACGAGCTGAAACAACTGCACGATGTATTCAATTTCGCGGATGCCGCCGGGGCCGAGCTTGATATTGTCGAGGATGTCGCGGCGCTCGACCTCGCGCCGGATTTCTGCATGCAGCCCGCGCATCGATTCGAATGCGCTGTAATCGAGGTGGCGGCGGAAGACGAAAGGACGCACGATCTCGCCCAGTTCCTGCGCGCGGTCGCCGCATACGACGCGCGCCTTGATCCACGCATAGCGCTCCCATTCGCGCCCCTGGGTAATGAAATAGTTTTCGAGCATGCTGAAGCTGACCGCAAGCGGTCCGTCGCTGCCGAGCGGGCGCAACCGCATGTCGACGCGAAAGACGTAGCCATCAGCGGTCATTTCATTGAGCATCGCGATGAGCCGGCGTGCCAGGCGAATGAAAAATTCGTGATTGCTCAACGTGCGCGGGCCGCGCGTTTCGCCGTCGTCCGGATACACGAACACGAGATCGATGTCGGACGACACGTTGAGTTCGCAGCCGCCGAGCTTGCCCATGGCAACGACGTGCAGATGCTGGGCGGGGCCGGCGTTTTCAGCGGCAGGCTCGCCGTATTGCAGCGCGAGTTCGCGCGCGAGGTGATCGACTGCTGCCGTGATGGCAAGGTCGGCGAGCGCGGTCACCGTTGCCATGACCTCATCGAGGGTCGCCAGCCCCGCCAGGTCGCGCGCAATGATCCGCAGCATGACGCGTTTGCGCAGGTCGCGCAGCGCACTCATCAGAGCGCTGTCGCCAGTCGTGTCGGCCGCGGCGAGCCGTGCGCGCATTTCATCGATACCAAACGCAGAGGCTACGTTGCGCGCGGTGAGCAGATCCGGTTGCGCTGCCAGCAGCCGTCGTGCATAACGCGACAAAGCGGTCGCGCGACGTACTGCTTCGCCAGCGGTCAGGGCCGCTTCGGCGTTAGGTGTAGTCACCCCGTTAGGGTTACAATTGGTTTAGAAATCATTGCGTTGCATTTTATGACTTTTGTCGAATACGGTGCCGGCTATTTCCATCTTTAAGTGGCTGCACGTCAGCACGCTCTGGTGTTATCGCGCGATAACCTGGTTGGTGCTTATCTGCGCGTGCCTGTTTGCGCTGGTAATCGTCGGCGTTCGCTTCTGGCTCTTGCCCAACATCGGTAAATACCGCGAGCCGATTGCGCGCGAGCTGAGCGATGCGACCCATCAGCGCATTACGATCGGCAAGCTCGACGGGCGTTGGAGCGGTCTGAATCTGCAGCTCACGCTGGGCGACCTCGTGGTCTACGACGGCGCCGGCCAGCCGGCATTGACGTTGCAACGCGTCGACGGCACGCTGTCCTGGTGGTCGCTCGTGCTGTGGGAGCCGCGGTTCGACTCGATAGAAATCCGGCGCCCGGATCTGAATATCACACGCGATGCGCGCGGCGTAATATCCGTGGCCGGCATCGAGCTCGAGCGGTCAGGCGGCGGCGGGCTGGCGGATTGGCTGCTGCGCCAGCAGGAGATCAGCATACGCGAAGCATCCATCGGCTGGCAGGACGACATGCGCGCCGCCCCGCGGCTCGCGCTGCAGAACGTCGATTTTCGCCTGGAGAACGACGGCAAGCATCACCGCTTCGGTCTGCGGGCCGAACCGCCCGCGGCGCTGGCCACGCCGCTGGACGTGCGCGGCGATTTTACCGGCCGGACGGTGACCGATCTCACGCAATGGAACGGGCAGGTTTTCACGCAACTCGAGTACACCGATATTTCGGCTTGGCGCGCGTGGGTGCCTTTCCCCGTCAGTTTTCCGCACGGCGCAGGCGCGGTGCGCGCGTGGGCCGGCCTCAAAAACGGCACACTGGCCGAGATAACCGCGGATGTGCAGCTGTCGCAGGTGACGACGCGGCTGGGCACCGACCTGCCCGAACTCGATCTCGCCGAACTCAAGGGCCGCGTGGGCTGGAAAGCACTCGACGACGGGTTCGAGGTCGCGACGACCCGGCTGGGCATGTCGACGCACAATTACACGCTGCAGCCGACTGATTTTCTGCTGCGTTATCACCGCGGCACTGCGGCGCGGCCCGCGCGCGGGGAATTGCAGGCCAACACCCTGGACGTCGAGCCCCTGTTCGCGCTCGCCGATCATCTGCCTTTGGATGCCGCGCTGCGCAAGGAATTCGAAGCGTACGCGCCGCGCGGCAGCTTCTACGACGTGGCGGTCAAATGGACGGGCGAATGGCCGCGGCCGCAGCAATACGGCGTCAAGGCGCGCTTCGTCAATCTCGGCCTGAATGCGGTGGGCCAAATGCCCGGTCTGGCGGGCGTGAGCGGCAGCGTCGATGGCAGTGAGCGGGGCGGCACCTTGCTGCTGAGCACCCAGCATGCGGTGGTGGAATTGCCGCTGGTGTTCCAGGACAAACTCGAATTCGACGTGCTGACCGCGCAGGCCGGCTGGCAGCGCAAAGGTGAGCAATACGAAATCCGCTTCAACAACATCTCATTCTCGAACCGCGATCTCGCCGGCAGTCTCACCGGCGCCTACCAGACAGCGGCTGAAGGGCGCGGGGCGATCGATCTTACCGGGCATGCCACGCGCGCCGACGTGCGCAGCGTCGCCCGCTATATTCCGCTGCGCATCGGCGAGCGCGGCCGGCAGTGGATGACTACCGCTCTCGTCGGCGGCTCGTCGAATGATGTCAAGCTGCGTGTCAAGGGCAACCTGAGCGATTTTCCCTATCCGGAAGGCAAGGGCGGCGTCTTCCAGGTTACCGCACGGGTGGTCGACGGCGTCCTCGATTACGCGAACGGCTGGCCGCGCATCGACAATCTCGAAGGCGACCTGACATTCCGCGGACGGCGCATGGACATCGTGGTGCGCGAGGGCGCAATCGGCGGCGTGAAGCTCGCGCGCGTGCGCGCGGAAATTCCGGATCTCGCGACACCCGAGCGCGTGTTGACCGTGACGGGCGATGCCGAAGGTGCGACCAGCGAATTCCAGAGTTTCATCGACCACAGCCCGGTACTCGATATGACGGATCGTTTTACGCAAACGCTGCGCGCGGACGGACGCGGCAAGCTGGCGCTCAAACTCACGATCCCGCTTGCCAATGTCAAAGGCACCAAGGTCGCCGGCGACTACCAGTTCTTGAATAACCGGATCGAGAGCGACGACGTATTTTTTCCGTTCGAGCAGGTCAATGGGCGGCTCGAATTCACGGAGACCGGCGTGCGTGTGCCGACCGCGACCATGACGATATTGGGCGGCCCGGCGACGCTCACCGGCGGTGCACAGCGTGAAGGCGTCATGCGCCTCAGTCTCGCCGGGCGCGCGAATATGGATAATTTCCGCCGCTCGTCAGCAGTGCCGCTGGCCCAGGCGTTGCGCGGCTCGACCGATTGGAAAACCACCATTACGTTGCGCAAGCGACTGGCCGACATAGTTTTTGAATCCAACCTGCAGGGCATCGTGTCGGAATTGCCCGCGCCGCTCTCTAAAGCCGCTGCGGAGAGCATGCCAGTCAGATTGGAGCGGACCGTCATCGGTCCACAGGAGGACCGCATCGGGATCACGTTGGGGAGCCTGCTGTCCGCACAGCTGCAGAGGCGCAAAGATGGCGCCGATTCCGTGATCGAGCGCGGCACGATCAGCCTGGGCGGCGTTGCCCCGGAGCCCGAGCGCAAGGGCATATGGGTCAGCGGTAGCCTGAAAAGCCTCGACCTCGATCAATGGTTGCTGCTGTTGCGAGCGGGCGGCGGCGACGCGGGACGCGCGCAGATCGCGGGCATCGACGTCAAGTTCGGCACGCTGGACCTGTTCGGCCGACGTTTTAACGAGCTCGGCATCAGCGGCAGCGCGCAGCCGGGCGTGTGGCAGACGACGATCAACGGCCGCGAGCTGGTCGGTGAGATGACCTGGCGTTCGCAGGGCAGAGGCAAGGTAACCGCGCGCATGAAGAGTTTTGCGATCCCGGCAATCACGCCGGATCGTCCGCTGCCCGCGACAATCAGGGACCAGCCGCTCGAATTGCCGGCGCTCGACATCAAGGCCGATAATTTCCAGGTGCGGCAGGCAAACCTCGGGAAGCTCGACCTGACCGCGGTCCCCGACGGCCGCGACTGGAAACTGGAAAAGCTGTATGTGATTAATCCGGACGCGACGCTGAGCATCGAGGGCGTATGGCAGGGCTGGCTCACGCACCCACGCACGATGGTCAATGTGCGGCTGGACGTCAACGACATCGGCAAATTTCTGGTGCGGCTCGGCCAGCCCGAAGGGGTGCGGCGCGGCACGGCCAAGCTCGAAGGGCCGCTGTCGTGGGCAGGCAGTCCGGCCGAGATCGATTATGCGACGCTGTCAGGCAACTTCGTGCTCGAGGCAAATAAAGGGCAATTCGTCAAGCTAGACCCGGGCATCGGCAAACTGCTGGGCGTGTTGAGCTTGCAGTCGCTGCCGCGGCGCCTATCGCTCGACTTCCGCGACATTTTTAGCGAAGGACTCGCCTTCGACGAGATCGTCGGCACGGTCAAGGTCAACCGCGGCATTGCAAATACCGAAAACTTTCGCATCCAGGGACCGGCGGTACGCATCCAGATGAGCGGGGATGTCGACCTCGCGCGCGAAACGCAAAAACTGCGCGTCAAGGTTTTCCCCAGCATGAGTGACAGCCTGTCGATCGCCGGCGCGCTGATCGGCGGCCCGATCGCCGGCATCGCGACTTTCGTCGCGCAGAAACTGCTCAAGGACCCGATCGACAAGATCGCGGCCTACGAATACGACGTCACGGGCAAATGGGCCGACCCGCAAGTCTCGAAAGTCGTCCGCGAGCAGTCCAAGGCGGCCATTATTCCGATGGGAACGGAGCGCTCGGATTGAAGCATGCAGTGGAGCGTAAATTTTGCAGCACGGACTGAAACGTGCAACGGCGGGCATCACCCTCGCCGTGGCGGCGACGGCGCTGCACGCCGACGATATTTTTACGGTTGCGCCCGAATTGTGGGACCGGCCTCGCGTGGCGCGCGCGGTGCTCGATCAACCGGCGGTGCGCCAGGCGCTCAAGCAGTATCTGGCACGTCCCGGCGCGCGGCTGGTCATACATCACGGCTATGACCAGGCCCCGCTTCTGCAGGCCGAGGAATTGCGTATGTGGCTGATGGCGCTTGCCGTCGACGGCTCCCGCGTATCGCTGATTAAGGAACCTCTGATTAAGTCCCAAACCGTTCGCCCTGAGGTATCGAAGGGTGAACGGTTTCCCTCTGAGGAATCTGTATTCGTGCTTCTATACATCAGCACGAACGGACTTAATCAGGGCTTCCTTAATAATGTGCGACCGCACGAACCCCTGAAAATCGAAGTGGTGAGATGAGCGCCAAACCCGCCTCTTTAATCGGCCGCGCGCGCCCGCACACGAAACCGCAAGCCGGGGACGAAGCGCGGGCCGCCGTGCGCGTCGCCGCCGTGCAACTCGCATCGGGGCCGAGCGTCGCCGCAAACCTCAACGAGGCCAGGCGTTTGATCGGCATGGCCGCCAAGAGCGGCGCGAAGCTGGTGGCGCTGCCCGAATATTTTCCGATCATGGGCATGCAGGACACTGACAAAGTCAAAGTGCGCGAGGCAGAGGGCAAGGGCCCGATCCAGCAGTTTCTCTCTGATATCGCGAAGAAACACCGCATCTGGCTCGTCGGCGGTTCCCTGCCGCTGGTGTCGAGCGACCCCGGCCGCGTACGCAACAGCTGCCTCGTCTACGACGACAAAGGCAGGCAGGTTGCGCGCTACGACAAAATACATCTGTTCGGCTTCGAGATGGGCAAGGAGCATTATTCCGAACAGCGCACGATAGAGCCGGGCAGCGAGGTCAAAGTCGTCGACACGCCGTTCGGCCGCATCGGTCTGTCAATTTGCTACGACCTGCGTTTCCCCGAACTCTACCGCTCAATGAAGGACGTCGATATCATCATGGTGCCGTCGGCGTTTACCGAAACGACAGGAAAAGCGCACTGGGAAACGCTGATACGCGCGCGTGCAATCGAAAACCTTGCCTATGTGGTCGCGCCGGCGCAGGGCGGTTACCATCTGAATGGCCGCGAGACGCACGGCGACAGCATGATCGTCGACCCGTGGGGCGTGGTACTCGACCGCCTGCCGCGCGGGTCTGGCGTCGTGATGGCGAGCATCAATCCTGAATACTTACAGCGCTTGCGCAAAAGCCTGCCGGCGCTTGCCCACCGTACCCTGCATCGGGAATAGGATTTTCCGGCAGGGCTTGAACGCCTTGCAATCGCCTCGATCTAACAACCGTTGTCCCCACCGCTCACTGGATACCATGATGATCAGCCCTTCAGAAACCCGCAGCACCGGACTCGACGCCGCGTTCGCCACCGCCCAGGCGACGCTGCTGGCGCCGTATTCACTCGACGACCGGATTCTCCAGCAGGTATTCGGGCAGATACTCGCGCACAAGGTCGATTACGCCGATCTTTATTTCCAGTACAGCCGCAGCGAAGGCTGGAGTCTGGAGGAGGGCATCGTTAAATCCGGCAGTTTCAACATCGACCAGGGTGTCGGCGTGCGCGCGGTGGCCGGCGAAAAAACTGCGTTTGCCTACTCCGACGACATCAGCCTGACGGCGTTGACCGCGGCCGCGCAGGCGACGCGCGCAATTGCGCGGCAGGGCGCGGACAGCAAGACCCAGATCGCGCGCCGCAGCGATGGGCTCGATCTTTACAAGCCGCAGGATCCGCTGGCGAGCCTGGCGGATGCCGCCAAGGTTGCATTGCTCGAAAAAATCGAACGCCATGCGCGCGGACTCGATTCGCGTGTCATTCAGGTCATGGCGCATCTGGGCGGCGAATACGAAGTCGTGCTCGTCACGCGCAGCGACGGCGTGACGGCGGCGGACGTGCGGCCGCTCGTGCGCATGTCGCTGCAGGTCATCGTCGAGCAGGACGGCCGCCGCGAACAGGGCAGTTCCGGTGGCGGCGGCCGCTTCGACTACGCCTACTTTACCGATGCCGTCATCGAGGACTACGCGCGCAAGGCGGTCGATCAGGCGCTGACCAATCTCGACGCGCGGCCGGCGCCGGCAGGCACAATGACAGTCGTGCTCGGGCCCGGCTGGCCCGGTATTCTGCTGCACG
>JBDSSV010000104.1:0-3498 GCA_039928535.1 Burkholderiales bacterium | reverse complement strand
TGATTGACCTCGTAGATGCTGAAGTCGCGGATGAAATTGCGCGGCGCGGTGAGGTTGCTGCGGCGTGAGGGTCAATAATTCCTCAGGACGCTCGTAAATTGACATCTGATGTACGCTGCGATAGCGTCAGGCGCATGCGAACTACACTGGATATCGCGGACGACGTGTTGCTGGCAGCCAAGGAATGTGCTCGGCGCCAGAAAAAATCTGTTGGCACGGTCATTTCCGAACTTGCCCGCCGTGCCTTGACCAATTTGCCGCCCGAGTTGGCTACGTGCGAAGTGGATTCGGTTTTTGGATTCCGGCCATTCCCAATGCGCGGCGGGATTGTGAGCAACGAAACCGTAGACCGACTCCGGGCCGGCCAAGGGTGAATGAATTCACTTCGTGGCAAAATAGCCGCCTTGTCCCATGTCCCCGAAAGACCGCATGTCCGCGCACGCTAATACCAATGCCCAGTCCAGCGAGGCTGCCCATCCGGCGCTGTATACCGATCACACGATCGAAGTCGCCAGCCTAAAATTGCACTATGTCGATTTCGGCACGGCCGGCCGCCAGCCCATGCTGTGCGTCCATGGCGGCGCTGCGAGTACGCACTGGTTCGATTTCGTGGCCGGGGACTTCAACAAGGATCACCACGTGTTCGCTATCGACCAGCGCGGGCATGGCGACAGCGCATGGGCGCCGACGCCCGAATATACCTATGAGCGCTACGCGGCGGACCTCGACGAGTTTGCCGCCAAGCTCAACCTCAAGGACTTTGTCCTGATCGGACATTCGATGGGCGGGGCAGTCGCGTTGACTTACGCGGCGAAACATCCGGGCCGCGTAAGCCGGCTTGTGATCGTCGACACGACCATGTACTTGTCGCCGGAGCGCATCGCCAAGCTGCGCGAAGTCGGCAACCGGCCGGGGCGCACTTCTGCGACGTTGGAAGAATTCATTTCGCGCTTTCGTCTGCGGCCGGGCGATTCCACCGCGGCGCCCGCCGTGCTGCGCTATCTGGCGGAGCAGGTTGCGCAGCAGAAGGCCGACGGCAGCTGGGGCCACAAATTCGATCGCGAGGTCTACGCGGTGCGCGAAAGCATCGACGGACTGCCGCACTGGGACCACGTACGCATTCCGGCGCTGGTCGTCAAAGGCCAGCGCAGCGAGCGCATCACGCCCGAAATCATCGCCGCCGTAAAGGCGCGTTGTCCGCAGGCCGAGTTTGCCGAGGTGGCGAATGCCGACCATCACGTGATGCTCGACAACCCTGTCGGCTTCACGTACGTCGTAAATGCGTTTTTGGCCAAACATAAAGCCTAGAGCAGTTTTGAACCGCCGATGAGCGCCGATTTTCGAATCGACTGTTCATCGGCCAGATGCGAAGAGTCAGATGAAAAATCAATATCGGTTACCCGGTTTCGCGTTTGATTCTCATCGCCGTTTAGCGGCGGCAAAAACGTTTTGGAGTTTTAGATGACGAAACGCAGGTCGTGGCTGCTCGTGCCCGTATCGAAGCCGGACCTGATCGCGCGCGCTGCGCGCGCCGGTGCCGATGTCATCGTCCTCGACCTCGCTGAATTCGTCGTCGATGCGGACAAGCCCGCGGCGCGCGCGAGTTTCGCGGCAGCGCTCAATACTGCGCAGGCGGGCGGCGCCGAAGTATTCGCGCAAGTCGACCCGACCGCGTTGCACGACGATCTCCCGGCGTGTGTATGGGCGGGACTCGCGGGCATCGTCGTCACGCGCGCGGAATCAGCCGCTCAGATCGCTGAAGCGGATACGATGCTGGCGCGGCTCGAAGCGGAACGCGGCATAGCGCCTGGTTCATTGCAGATCGTGCCAGCGGTCGAGACGGCGCGCGGCAATCACGTCGCCTACGACATCTGTCGCTCGAGCAAACGCGTTGCCGCACTCACGCTGGGCCGCGCAGATCTCGTCATGGATCTGCATCCCGAGCCGTCGGCCGAAATTCACCTGCTGCCGTACCTAATGCAGCGGTTGATCATAATTGCCGGCGCCGCGGGCGTGACGCCGCTGGGCGCTTGGTGGCGCGCGCCGGATCGCGGCTTGTATGCGACCGCCGATAACACCCTGGCGGCGGCTCAGCGCGGCCGCTCTATCGGCTTCAAAGGCGCGCTGTGTCTGGTCGAGCATCAGGTCGCGGCGCTTAATCGCGCCTACGGGTAAAAGGCATCAATTTAACATTCAACATTCATCACTCAACATTAAAGACTTCCTTGGCCGTTCACGATTGAATTGTTGTTGCAGCAATTAGGAATCAACCATGCATAAAACCACTGTGCGCCGTTCCGGCCTGACCATGCCCGTCGTCACGCCGCGTTTTGTCGACAATGCGTGGCGGCGCGGCTGCGATTTCATAGTGATTGATCTCGAAGACTCAGTGCCGCAGCATCTGAAAGCGCACGCACGCACATTGGTCAAGGAGGCGATTGCCACCGTTTCGAAAGGCGGCGCCGAAGCGTTCACGCGCATCAATCACGATTCCGCTGAACCCGACCTCGAGGGCGCGGTGTGGCCGGGACAGAAACGCATCAAGTATCCGAAGACCGAGCACGCGTCGGAAGTGCGCCTGCTCGACGAAATCATTACGCGGCTCGAGCGCGAGCGCGGCATTACGCCGGGCACGATAGAGATCGATTGCGGCATCGAAACCGCGCTCGGGACAACGAACGTGTTCGAGATCGCCGCGGCGAGCCCGCGCGTCAAGGAATTCGGCGCGAGTGCCGGCGGCTACGATTATTCGCGCGATCTCGGCGTTGAAATGTTCGTCGACTACGATCAGTTCGGCTACGGCAAGGGCGAGGCAGAACTCGCTGCGCGCACGCTGGGACTGGGCGTGCGCGCGTCGCCGTTCGTCGTCAACAAGACCGGCAGCGTGAGCGACTCGGACCGTGCGCTGCTCATGGCGGAGGGCACGCGCAAGATGGGCATCCGGCTGGGCGGCGGTGGACTCAATCCCGCGGTCGTCGAAGGACACACCGTCGGCCTGACGCCGAGCGCTGAGGAGGTGCGCGAAGCGCACGCGGTAATCGAGGATTACCGTCGGCTCGCCGCGTCCGGCGACACCTGGACCGAAATCGAAGGCCGCGTGATCGACCGCTACGCCGCAGCGCATGCGCGCACTACGGTTGAATATGCCGCGTTGTGTGAGGCGCGCGACAAGGAAAAGGCTGCGGCTGTCGCGCGCGTCAAAGCGGTGCAAGGCGCGCAGAAATAAAAATGTCGTCATACTCGCGCGGGCGGGCATCCAGTTGCAGTCAATTTTCCTGGGTTCCCGCCTGCGCGGGAACGGCGCAAGCGGAATCTTGGAGGACAAAATGCGAACGCTACTACTCGCTGCCATAGGGGTTGCCATCGTATTGCTGGAAGCAAACGCCGCCGACCGCACGTTTCCTGTCAAGCCGATACGCCTGCTCGTTCCATATCCTCCAGGCGGCGGCAACGACACCATGGCGCGCATGATAGGCGCCAAGCTCACCGAAGAATGGC
>JBDSSV010000103.1:0-2567 GCA_039928535.1 Burkholderiales bacterium | reverse complement strand
AGTCACGACGACCGAACTTAACGCCGAGCGCGGCACGCTGTTTTTGAACGATTCCGAGACGAACGAGCTTTATTCGCGCGTCGCGCAGGGCAATTCCCACCGCGAAATCCGGCTGCTCAACAACAGCGGCATCGCCGGTTACGTGTTTACCGCGGGCGAGGGCGTGATCATCGACGATGCCTACGCCGACGCGCGTTTCAACCGCACCATAGACGAGCAGACCGGCTTCATCACGCGCAGCATATTGTGCGTGCCGATACGCACCGCCAAGGGCGAGACGATAGGCGTGGCACAGGTCCTGAACAAGCAGAAAGGCAGCTTTTCCAAAGGCGACCTGAAGCTGCTGGTCGCGATGACGACTCAGGGCACGCTGGCGCTGCAGAGCGCGCAGTTCATCGAGCGCATGAAGGCGATCCGCAAGCAGGAGCTCGAATTCCTCGACATCGTGTCGGAGGTTACGTCTGATATCAAGATCGGATCGCTGCTGCAGAAAGTCATGGGCGAGGCGACGCGCATGCTGAACGCCGAGCGCTCGACGCTGTTCCTGAATGACGAAAAGACCAATCAACTGTGGTCGGAAGTCGGGCAGGGGCTGGAGGCGATGCAGATCCGCTTGCCGAACTACGTCGGCATTGCGGGCGCGGTGTTCACGACCGGCAAGACCATCAACATTCCGTACGCGTACGCCGACCTTCGCTTCAATCCGGCGTTCGACAAGAAGACCGGCTATTTCACGCGCTCTATCCTGTGCGTGCCCATCGTCAACCAGCGCGGCCGCATCATCGGCGTGACGCAGGTGCTGAACAAGCGCGGCGGGCCTTTCACCAACGAAGACGAGTCGCGTCTCAGGGCGTTCACCGCGCAGATATCGATCGCGCTGGAGAACGCGAAGCTCTTCGCCGACGTGCAGAACATGAAGAACTACAACGAGAGCATGCTGGAGTCGATGTCGAGCGGCGTGCTCACGCTCGACGAGACCGAGAAAATCGTCACCTGCAACGCGGCGGGGCTACGCATCCTGCATGCCAACGCGGGCGACCTCATCAACAAGCCGGCGCAGGAATACTTCAGCGGCGCGAATGCGTGGGTGCTCGATAAGTTGAAGCGCGTCGACGAGACCCAGCAGCTCGACCTCACGATGGACGCGGAAATGGAACTGGCCGGTCAGCGCCGCTCCGTCAACGTGACCGTCATGCCGCTCGTAAGCACGGAGCAGAAACGCCTGGGCTCGATGATCATGCTCGAGGACATATCAAGCGAAAAGCGCATGAAGGCGACGCTGGCGCGCAACATGGACCCGTTGATCGCCGATCAGCTGCTCGCCGCGGGCGACGAAGTGCTCGGGGGCAAAAGCCTGCCGGCGACGATATTGTTCTCGGATATCCGCGGTTTCACCACTCTGACGGAGCAACTCGGGCCGCACGCGACGGTCAGCCTGCTGAACGAATATTTCGAGATCATGGTCGACTGCATCAACCGCGAAGGCGGCATGCTCGACAAGTTCATCGGCGACGCGATCATGGCCGGGTTCGGCATACCCGTTGGCCATGACGACGATGAAGACCGCGCGCTGCGCACTGCGCTGGCGATGATCCGCGCGCTCAACGTCTGGAACGAGAAACGCCTGGGCGAGGGCAAGTTGCCGGTGATGATAGGCATCGGGCTGAATACCGACGTCGTCGTGGCGGGCAGCTTAGGCTCGCAAAAGCGCACGAACTACACGATCATCGGCGACGGCGTGAACCTCGCGGCGCGGCTCGAGTCGGCCTGCAAGCAGTATGCGGCGCGTATCCTGATCAGCGAATTTACGTATAGGAAGCTGCGCGGCACCTACCGCACGCGGGAAATCGATCTGGTAGTGGTGAAAGGCAAAACGAAACCGGTCGGCGTCTATGAAGTCCTCGATTATCACGATGAGGAGTCCTTTCCGAACCTGATGGACGTGGTCAACCAGTTCAAGGACGGCATGGCCAAGTACCGCGCCGGGAAGTGGGACGCAGCGATTAGCTCCTTCCGCGCGGCGCTCCAGCTCAATCCCAAAGACAAGCTGTCGGAAATCTATATCGAGCGCTGTGAAAAGCTTAAAGCCGAGCCACCGGAAGGCGAGTGGGACGGCGTCTGGGTGATGCAGGAGAAATAATCGCGAGACCGGATGCGGATAGCGCCGGCTCGCGTCGCCGCGTTGCAGCGGACACGTAGTGCCGCTAAACGCGGCGTGCGGACAAGGGGAGTGAATGAATAGACGGCGCAGCCTTATTCTGGCATTCGGTGCGGGCGCACTCGCTTCACATCTCTCGTCGTTCGCTCAGCCGCAGCCGTCAAAAGTTGCTCGCATTGGATTTCTGGGACCGGCCTCTGCTGCGGGAATCGCGAGCCGGCTTGAGGCTTTCCGCGCAGGCCTTCGCGAACTCGGTTACGTCGAAGGCAAGAACGTTTTCATTGATTACCGCTGGGCTCAGAGCGATTACAGCCGTCTTTCGGCACTGGCGGCGGAATTGGTGCAGCTCGGAGTTGGTCATCGTGACCAGCACGACAGAGGGCGCCCGTGCCGCTAAGCTGGCGACGGC
>JBDSSV010000102.1:0-4923 GCA_039928535.1 Burkholderiales bacterium | reverse complement strand
GGCCGCGGTAATGACCATGCGGCCGTCACCCGAGCCGAGATCGATGATGAAATCCTTTGGCCCGATCTTCGTCATGCCGAGCATCTCGTCGACGACTATCTGCGGGGTGGGCACGTAGACGACATCGCCGACCCCGCGTTCATTATCTTCTTCCGCCATCAGGCCCAGCGGCAACATCAGCGCCACCAGGAGGCCGGCGCCCAATAAGTGTTTCATCTGTTTCATTGCGATCTCCATTGGATTACTTCGTGTTCAACCGGCGACGCGCACCGCACGCCAAGGTATCTGCGTTTGCGCGTTGCCGACGCCGCGCTTGATCGTGCCCTCCATAGCGTCGCCGCTGACGCGCCCCTCGAAATACAGGTTGCTGTCGAGCGACCCGCTGTCGTCGACGATGACGAAGCTCACGCGGTCGCCACGCAAGCGCGGGTTCCACAGGCCGGCGACTTTCTTGTCGTAGCGCGCGAGGCCGTCGATTTCCTGGAATTTCTGGCGCATCTCCAGGTCGTAGCTGCGCTCACCTGCGGGCAGCGCAACCGTCGTGCGCCAGCGCCCTTCGACCTTCGCCGGCACTATCCACAAAAACACGTTCTTGCGCACGGTGGACTTATCGTCGGGCCGCCAGTCCTCCAAGTCGAAATCGTGCGACACGATGCGCGTGCCCGGTTTCAGATCGCTCAAGAGGCGCGCGCGCAGCCGCATGTTGACCGACGGCAGCAGGTACATGGTGACCACCGTCGCTTTGCTGAAATCGAACTTGAAGAGATCCTGCTGCTGGAAGGAGACGCGTTCGCTCATACCCTGCAGATATGCGTTGTAGGTGCTTTCCTCGATGCGGTCGGGGTCGAGATCGACGCCGATGCCGCGCGCACCGAACTTGCGCGCCGCGGCAATCAATATGCGGCCGTCACCGGAGCCGAGATCCATCACGAAATCGTCGGGCCCGACACTGGCGATACGCAGGATCTCTTCGACAACGACGTCGGGTGTCGGCACGAACGGCACGTCGAACGGGAACTGCGCATGCGCGGCGAATGACATGAAACCAACGGCGGCCGCTACCAGCCAACGCCGCCCCCGTTTGATGATCATTTAGGGGAGCGCTTTCTGCTGCAGCTCCTGCATCGTCGGCTTCTTCAGCAACGCGTGCGCCGGCGTGCCGAGTTCGGTGCGCGCGGCGTCCCATTCGAGCCGGCGTTGCGCATTCGCCCCTGCCACTTGTGCAGCGCCCGTGATGGCCTGGCCGGCGATCCTCCCGCTGAACTCGTAATGTGTCCTGTCGCGCGGGTCGTTCAATGAGAAGCTGATATCTTCACCGCGCAGACGTGCGTTCTCGAGCGGCCAGGTGGTGCCGTCGACGCTGACACTGCCGCTGATGGCCTGAAAATTCTGCGCCAGCCGTAAATTGAAGACTGCGGACTTGCCCGCTACCGGCATCTCCCACCGCCAGCCGCCCGCCGCGTTGGCCGGCACCACCCAGAAAAAGACTTTGCTTTTTTTGTCGCGTCCAACCGGCTTGTCCGGCGCATCGAGCACCATCTGCTCGTCGGGCGTCCATTCGGCCATGTCGTAATCGTGCGCCACCACGCGCGTGCCGGGCTTCAAAGTCGCGAGCAGCTTCGGCCGCACCATCAAGTTGACTTCGGGCAGCAGGTAGATAGTGACCACGCTCGCAGCCGTCAGATCGGTGTCATACAGATCGCGCTCGTAAAATACCGCGCGGTCAGCGACCCCCGCCGCGGCGGCGCGCTTGTTTGCCAATTGCACGAGGCGCCGGTCAAGATCCACGCCGAAACCGCGCGCGCCGTACTTCTGCGCAGCGGTGATCACCAGGCGCCCGTCGCCGGAGCCGAGGTCGATGACGTAGTCGGCCGGGCCGACTTTCGCGATCTGCAGCATGCGGTCGACGACGTTTTGCGGCGTCTGCACATACGGTGTATCGCCGAAATCCTGCGCTTGCAGCGGACTCGTGGCGAGTGCCGCGACCAGAACCACACCGCTTGCTTCGATTAACCACGCATATATTCTGTTCATGCTTTCAATTCACTCCCGCAATTCGCGCGGCGCCGTCCGCGGCGCCGGTTTTCGCACCCCGCGTGGCGCTCCATTCCTGCTGTCCCTGCATGCGGTTGCCGACGAGCGTAATGCTGCCGCTGATACTACCGCCCGCCACGCGGCCCGCAAATTCATGCTTCAGCGCGCTGCCGTTGACGTCCGCGGTAAAACTGCCACTGATCTGGTCGCCGCGCAATTTCGCATCCTGCAGTTTGACGCTGCGCCCGCCGACACGCACGTTACCGCTGATGACCTGGAAGGTCTGGTCGAGGATCATCTCATAAGCCTGCGGCTTGGCCCCGATGTTCGCCTGGAACTGCCAGGGTCCCGTCACCTTCGCGGGCACGATCCAGAAAAATACCGTGCTAAGGCCATTGCCCGAATTCGGGCCGTATTTGTCGGCCACGTCGAGGTTCGCGGTCTCGTCAGCTTTCCAGTCGTCCATCGAGAAATCATGCGACACGAGACGCGTGCCGGGCTTCAACTCAAGCAGCTTGGGCCGTAGATCGAGGTTCACACGCGGCAACAGGTACATCGTGATGACGGTGGCCTGCGACAGGTCGGTCTCGAAGAGGTTGCGCTGATAGAAATTCGCGCGGTCGCTGACGCCGGCAGTCGCGGCATTCTCGACCGCTTCCTTGATGCGCACCGGGTTGAGGTCGACCCCAAAGCCACGCGCACCGTATTGCTTCGCCGCCGTGACCACGATGCGCCCGTCGCCGGAGCCCAGATCGATCACATAATCCTGCGGCGTGATCTTCGCCATCTGCAGCATGCGGTCGACGACGATTTGCGGGGTCGGGACATAGGGCACGCTCGGCTCGGCTGCAGGCGCGACATTCATCCAGCCCGCAACGACCGCCAGCGTCGCCGCGCCCATGCAATCCCGTATCATGCCATGCATAATTGTTTCCCCTCAAAGCGCGGCGGGCCTGCGGCATTGCGACACCAACTCGCGCCGACGAATGAACTCTGGTAAATTTCGCGCACGATAATATTCACAATCGATGACGTGCGCGCGACCACAACGCGCCGTCATTATACCCGAGCGTCCTGACACCACGACATGCTGCACGCGATCATTTTTATCACCGGCGGCGCGATCCTCGCGCTCGAATTGCTCGCCTCGCGCATACTGACGCCGTACTTCGGCGTGAGCCTCTACATCTGGAGCGGCATCCTCTCGATCACACTGGTCTCGCTCGCCGCCGGCTACTGGCACGGCGGTCGGCTCGCGGCAGGCAACCGGAACCATCCGCCCACGCCGGAAAAACTCGCCTATCTCTTTGCGCGCATGCCCGCGGTCGCCGCGATCGCTATCGTCGTGGCGTGCCTCTTCTACCCGTATCTTTTTCAGCGGCTGGCGCAAATGAATCTCGTGTTCGGCGCGTTCATCGCGTGCGGAGTGCTGCTGCTCGTGCCCCTGTACGTGACATCGGCAATGAATCCGCTGCTGGTAGCGCTGCTGCTGCGGCATTCGGCCGCGCGCGGCGATCTGGGCGATGCAGGCGCCGGCCGCGTTTTCTTTATCAGCACCCTGGGTTCGGTCGCCGGCGTCATCGTGACCGCATTCGGCATGATTCCTTTCCTGAGCAATTTCGCGGCAGTGCTAACGGTCGCCGCCCTGCTCGCCGTGCTGCCGCTGGCTATTTTATTCGGATCTTCGATCAAGCTCGCACAACGCCGGCGGCTGACCGTCACCACGGTCATCGCGCTGGGCGCCGCGCTCGGACTTTTGGCCGGCGCGCGCGCTTATGCCGAACGCATGTGGCCGGCCAACTATGCCGGCGCCGCCTGGAATGTCGAAGCCGTCTACCGCTCTTCGTTCGGCACCGTCAAGGTGTTGAAAAGCGGGCCGCGCGACAACGAGCCGTTCACGCGCATGTATTTCCAGGACGGCCTGATACAAAACCTGGTCGGCCCCAACAACCGCTCGCTGTCCATGTATACCTATGCGCTGGAAGCGCTGTCGTTCTCATACCGGCCGGACCTGCGCAAAGCGCTGGTGCTCGGCATCGGCGCGGGCATGGTGCCAATGCGCCTGGCCGGACGCGGCATCGACGTGACGACCGTCGACATCGACGGCGCCTCGTTGCAGGCAGCCACCGAAATTTTCGGCTTCGACCCGCAAAAAGTGCACGCACGGCAGGCCGACGCGCGCACTTACCTGCGCGGATGCAACAACGGCTATGACGCTGTGATCGTCGACCTTTTCCAGGGCGACGGCGTGCCGGACTATCTCGTGACCCGCGAATTCTTCCGCGATTTGAAACACTGCCTGGCGGCCGGCGGCGTCGCTGTATTCAATACCTTTGCCGACCTCGATCAACCGGTCGGCTACGCGCATTTTCTGACCACGCTCAAAAGCGAACTGCCGTTCATCACGCTGTACCGTCCGGACTACGGGATCGCGGCGCCGCACATCAACAGCTTTATAGTCGCCGGCGCAGCCCCGCTGCCCCCGCCGCTCGGCGACGATCTCGGTCACGTGCCGCTGCGGCATGCCGCCATCATCGCGGCCATGCTGCGCAATCCCATCCCGCTCGACCAGCGCCTGCTCGCACATGGCCGCGTCATCACCGATGCCGACAATCCCGTCGCGATGGATCTTGCCGAGAGCCAGTTGGTTAATCGCCGCTACGTCGTCGAAGCGCTGCCGCCGGCGTTTTTCCTGAACTAGGCGGCCGCGGTCGCATCATCCGAGTAGTCGGGCTATTGTCTTTGCGACTTCTTCGTCGTCGTGACACATCTCCGTGGCAAGTAGTTTGCTACAAATCAGTGTCCACTTTTGTGGGGAACTCGGGAGCCTAACGCGTCGGTCAACAACGCGCTGTTAGGCTCGCACATTGTGCTGACCTACAGCCTGCT
>JBDSSV010000101.1:0-2680 GCA_039928535.1 Burkholderiales bacterium | reverse complement strand
GAAGGCGACGTCGCATTCCGCGCGTCGCGCGGCAACTTCGGGCTCGTGTGGGTGCAAAGCAAAGGCATAGGCGTGCCCGAATATCAGCGCTGGACGCGTCAATCGTCGGTGCTGTGGGACGATTTCGGACGGGAGCTGAAAGCCGAGACCGGCATCGGCGTCCAGCACGAGCATCGCGGCGGCGTGCACATCTGCATTACGGAAAAAGACTTTGCCGAGCGCCGGCGCGCGATGGAGCAGTTGCACCTCGAATCCGGCGAGACGCGTTTCGAATACGAGATGCTCGATCACGCGCAGCTCAAAAAACTGATGCCCGAGATCGGACCGGAAGTCGTGGGCGCGAGCTATACCCCGTACGACGGCGCGGCGAATCCGCTTTATCTGCTGCGCGCTCTGCACACGGCACTGCTCAAGCGCGGCGGCCATTATTGCCCGCACAGCAAGGTTACGGCGCTGAGGGCGGCGCCGCACGATTTCACAGTGACGGCCGGCGGCATTACTTTTCATGCGCCCAAACTCGTGCTCGCGGCTGGCCTCGGCAACAAAGAGCTGGGCGCGCTCGTCGGCCTCAACGTGCCGGTGCAGCCGGTGCGCGGCCAGATCCTCGTCACCGAGCGGGTGCAGCCGGTCTTGAGCATGCTCACGATCTGGGTGCGTCAGATGGCCGAAGGCGGGCTGCTGATAGGCGAATCGCGCGAAGAGGCGGGCTATAACGACGTGACGACGCCCGCAGTGCAGCAGGAAATCGCGGCACGCGCAATTACCATGTTCCCGTTTCTGCGCGACGTGCGCATCGTGCGCCATTGGGCGGCGCTGCGCGTCATGGCGCCCGACGGCCTCCCGATCTATGCGCAGTCGGAGCAGTTTCCCGGCGCTTTCGTCGCTACCTGCCACAGCGGCGTGACGCTCGCCGCAGCGCATGCGATGCGTTACGCCGAATTCGTCGCCAACGGCGCGCTGCCCGCCGAGGTCGCGCGCTTCACCAACCAACGATTCAATGTTCAAAACGCTGCCTGAAACCGCGGCGGCGGCCGCGACCGTCACCGTACTTATCAACGGTGTGCCGTTTAGCGCACCGTTCGGCTGCACCGCTGCCGCCGCATTGCTGCTTGCCGGCTCGACGCCAACGCGCACGACGCCGGTGAGCGCCGCGCCGCGCGCGCCGTACTGCATGATGGGCGTGTGTTTCGAATGCCTGGTGGAAATCGACGGCGCGCCTAATCAGCAGGCGTGCATGATGCCGGTCGCCGACGGCATGCGCATCAACCGCCAGGCCGGCAGCGTAGAGATAAAAACGTGAGCGGCCCGTTCGATCTGGTAATTGTCGGCGCAGGCCCTGCCGGCCTCGCGGCCGCCGTCACGGCGACGGAGCATGGCCTGCATACAGCGGTGATCGACGAGCAAGCCGAACCCGGCGGCCAGATTTATCGCGGCATCGAAAGCACCAGCACGCGGCGCCCGGCCCAGTTCGCGCTGCTGGGAGCCGACTACGCGGCAGGCCTCGGGCTCGTGCAGAAATTTCGCGCGAGCAATGCGCAATATCTGCCGCTGACCAGCGTGTGGCAAATCGACGGCGGGCGCCACGTTTTCATACGCGGCAGCGGCGGCGCCGCGCGCCTCACGGCCAAACGCATACTCATCGCGGGCGGCGCAATGGAAAGGCCGGTGCCAGTACCCGGCTGGACCCTGCCCGGCGTGATGACTTGCGGTGCGGCGCAGACCCTGCTCAAGTCGTCGGGCATCGTGCCGGCCGGGCGCTTCGTGCTGGCGGGATCGGGGCCGCTGCTGCTCCTGCTGGCGGTGCAGCTCGTGCGCGCGGGGGTCAAGCCTGCGACCGTCATCGAAACACGTTCCAGCTACATCGCGGCGCTGCCGCATCTGGCGCGCTTTTTCGCCGCGCCGGGTTATCTCGGCAAAGGGTTGCGCATGCTGGCGGAGCTGCGCAAAGCCGGCGTCGAGATCCGCCACGGCGCACGCAACCTGCAGATACGCGGCGACGATTGCGCGCGCGAAATCCACTACGAGTGGAGCGGGCAAACGCAGCGCGACGCCGTCGACACGGTGCTGTTGCATCAGGGCATCGTGCCGAACATGAATCTCGCGCTGTCGTTGCGCTGTGAGCATTTCTGGAACAACGCGCAGCGCTGCTTCGTACCGCGCCTCGATGCCTGGGGCAATACATCGGTCAGCGGCGTGCAGATCGCCGGCGACAACGGCGGCATCGTCGGCGCGCAGGCGGCGGAAATCAGCGGGCAGCTGGCGGCGCTCGGCGCCGCATGCGATCTCGCGAAAATATCCACCGCCGGGCGCGACCGGCTCGCCCTGCCGCTGCGCGCCCAGCTTAATCTGCATCTGCGCGCGCGGCCTTTTCTCGATGCGTTCTATCGCCCCGACGACGACGCGGTCGCGCCGCGAAAACCGGATACCATTGTCTGCCGCTGCGAGGAAATCCGCGCCGGTGAAATCCGCAAGATAGTGACGGAACAGGGCTGCCCCGGCCCCAACCAGATGAAATCGTTCACGCGCTGCGGCATGGGGCCGTGCCAGGGCCGGCTGTGCGGACTGACGATAGTGGAGCTCATCGCCGAATGCCGCGATGTCTCACCCGCCGAAGTCGGCTACTACCGCATACGCTCGCCGGTAAAGCCGGTGACGCTTGGCGATCTCGCCACCCTGCACA
>JBDSSV010000100.1:0-3424 GCA_039928535.1 Burkholderiales bacterium | reverse complement strand
CCTTGGCGAGGACCAACGGCTTGCCCGCCGCCAGCGCGAACTCTGCGACCTCGATCAATTCAGCGCCGTCACGCAGGCCTTCGATATAACCGGCGCCCACAGTGATGCGCTCATCGGCCAGCACCTCGCGCATCACCTGAGAGAAAGTGACATCGCTCTCATTGCCGGTATTCACGAAATAGCCGAAGCCCAACTCGCGGCGCCGCGCGAGCGCTGCGATCGCCGTGCCGAAGGCACCAGACTGCGTGACAAATCCGACTGGTCCCGCCGGTGTCGCGCCGTCGGCAAACTGGCCGAAAGTCGCGATCACGTTCTCGAAAGCATTGATGATGCCCAGGCAGTTAGGCCCGCACAGACGCAAACCGGAGTCGCGCGCAATTTCGCCGAGTTCAAGCTCGAGCGCGCGCCCTTCAGCGCCGGTTTCGGCGAAGCCGGAACTGAACACGATGACTGATTTGACGCTGGCCGCACCGAGTTCGCGCAATATAGGCGCGACGGATCTTGCAGGCACCGCTACGATCGCAAGGTCGACCGGCCCCGGAATATCTGCAATTGCGGAGTAACAGGCCACGCCGCCGAGCGTGGTGTATTTCGGATTAACCGGATAGATCCGCCCGCGATAGCCTTTGTCGATGAGATGCTTGAGCGGCCGCCCGTTGACCTTGGTGAAATCAGCCGACGCGCCGATGATGGCGATGGATGCGGGACTCAGCAGCGCGCGCAAGTTGCTCATCAGCCATGACTCGGCGCGGCGGAGAACGCGACTCGCGCAGCGCCCACGTTCAGCGCACCACCAGCACCGCTACTTTCGAATGTGTGAGAACTTTCGACGCCTCGCTGCCCAGCAAAATGCTGCTGAGCCCCTTGCGGCCGTGCGATGCCATCACGATCAAATCACACTTGCCTTTGCGCGCCTGTTGCAGGATGGATTCATAGGGGAGCCCGCCGCGGGCGATGACGCCGGCGCACTTGACCCCGGCGGCCTTGGCGCTCGCTTTGACGCCATCGACTATTTTGTTCGCGTGCCGCAGCGTCTCCGCATCGAAACGCTGCTTCAGGTCCGGCGCGTTCGGCATGATAAAGCCCTCGTCGATCACCATCTGGAATTCCGGTGCGACATGGAGGACGGTGGTCTTCGCCTTGATGGCCCTGGCCAGCGCAATACCCTGCGTGACTGCTTTGGTTGCGAGCCGCGAGCCGTCGGTAGGAAAAAGTATGTGTTTATACATATGTCCTCTTGAATCCTGATAACCGGGCTAGACCGACGGCCAGAGACCTGCCGGGCCGGAAGACGCTGCGGCGGACACAGCGGGTGCGTTAGTGCGGCTTGTCCAGCAGATGACGGGGAACGGGAACGGCGACAATCTCGATGCCTTCTTCGCGCAGTTCCTCGACCTCGTCGTTCGATGCGTTGCCGCGTATCTTGCGCGACGGCGCTTCCTGGTAGTGGATCTTGCGCGCTTCTTCCGGGAATTCGTTGCCGACGTCTTCGGTGTTGGCGATCAGGTGTTCGATAAACTTCGTCACCTCGGCGCCGATATTGATGTACTGGTCGGCGGTAGTCGGTGCGGGCGGCGCGGCCTGTGCGCGCTGCAGCGGCTGCGGCGCGCTGCCGCTGTTTATGTACGGTGCGTGCAGGCCCTTGCTGATCGTATTGCTGCCGCACAGCGGGCAGTTCAACTGCGTCGCGCTCTGCTGGCGCTCGAATTCGGCCGCCGAAGCGAACCAGCCTTCGAAGCTGTGAGCGTTATCGCAAGTGAGATTAAAAACAATCATTTAGGTTCAGGTATGCCGGCTGCGGGCGGAAAAGCGCTCACCAGCAAGCTTACCATCGCCGTGGCAGGTGTCCAGTGACCGGATAGTCGAGACAAACGTGATGCATTAACAAGCGGCAGATTACGATTCACGCCAGTGATTATAGCAGCCAGCCAGCGCAATTGATTTGCCGGTGGCGGCGACTGATAGTCAGTTTTGCTGCGTCAACTGCGCCACCTGTTCCAAAAGTGCACCGTGGCCTGCGTTGCGTCGTCGTGAAACTACGTCCGGGGTATCAGAAAGGAAAAGGTGGAGCCTGCACCAATCCTGCTCTGCACATCAAGACTGCCGCCATGGGCGACGACGATGGCTTTGACAATGCCCAGCCCCAGGCCAAACCCTGTTTGATCCGCGCTCTCAGCCTGCCAGTAGCGCTCGAAGATGCGAGGCAGGTCTCCTGTATCGATGCCGCAACCGGAGTCCCGCACGGCAAAACGCACTTTGTCACCGGCGCTCTCGGCGCTGATCTGGATCTCGCTGCCGTCCGAACTGAATTTGATGGCATTGCTGATCAGATTGGTGGACACGCGCAAAATACGCGCGTAGTCGACCATCAGCGAACCCGCATCGGGCGTGACGTCCACGCGGAGCAAAATGTTTTTTTGCGCTGCCATCGCGTGCGACATATCAACCGCTGTTTCAACGATTTGCGCGGCGGCATAACGGTGTTTCTCCAGGGCCTTGCCGCCGCCTCGAAACGATTCGACTTCGAGGAGATGTTCGATCAGTGACCGCATTTGCGTGCCGGCTCTTTGCATTCGCAACAACATCGCGGACTCATCGACGCGATTGGGTATTTGCAATGTAGCCGTGCCCAGGGTCAGCACGCTGAGCGGGCCGCGCAGATCGTGTGCCACGTGCGCCAGAATTTCTTCACGCTCACGCAACCCCTGCTCCACGCGCAAGCGGTTTTGTTGTGCTTCGTGCTGAAACAGGCGCAGGCTGATCTCGCGCGCGACCGATGCCGCCAGCTCGGTCAATAGCTCGGCCTGGACATCGTTCCATTGCCGCGGTTCAAAGTCGACGGCGCACAGGCTGCCGATGATTGAACCGTCCGGCAACGTAAGCGGTGCGCCGATGTAAGCCCGTATGCCCAGCGATTTGACCGTCGGAACGTCGCGATATACGGGGTGCTCGAGCGTGTCGTCGATTCGCAGGAGCTGCCGCAGCGCGATCGTGTGATGACAGAAGGTGCGCCCGGGCAGCTCGCGCTTTTGGGCGAGCTCATCAGGGAACCCGCAAAAACTCTTGTAGTAGTCCCGCCGGCCATCCACCAGCGCGATAAACGTGACCGGCGCCGCCAGCAGCTTGGCGGCGAGGCGCGTGATCCGGTCGAAACATTCTTCAGACTCCGTATCGAGCAGTCCGGTCTGCGTGAGTGCGTCAATCCGGCCCGGGTCGCAGACGGCGCGATCGACTACGGCCTCATTTTTAAGCGGCATATGAACATGCGACAGCGCCAGAGGTCACAACGGACTCATCTTACTGAGGCTGCACGAATGGTTGATGCCTTTTTGATCTGGTGCCCGGAGCCGGACTCGAACCGGCACAGCCGTTTCCAGCCGAGGGATTTTAAGTCCCTTGTGTCTACCAGTTTCACCATCCGGGC
>JBDSSV010000099.1:0-4104 GCA_039928535.1 Burkholderiales bacterium | reverse complement strand
GGGCAGCCTGCCCGCGTTGCCGCCGGGACTGGTCCCGGTGCTGCAACTGCTCGGCGTTTAAGCTGAGCAGTTGGCGGTTCCCGAATTCCGAGATCGAATAATTGAGCCAGTTTTTCAGTATTCATCCCACTAATCCGCAGTTGCGGCTAATACACCAGGCGGCGGAAATCGTACGCAATGGAGGCGTTATCGTAACGCCCACCGATTCGTGCTACGCCCTGGGTTGCCATGTCGGCGACAAGACGGCGATGGACCGCATACGCGCGTTGCGCGAGGTCGACGCACGCCATCATTTCGGTCTGTTGTGCCGCAATCTGGCCGAAGCGGCGACTTATGCGCGCATCGACAACCAGCAGTTCCGGCTGATCAAGGCCGCGACGCCGGGCAGCTACAGCTTCATTTTGCAAGCCACGCGCGAAGTGCCGCGGCGTCTGCTGCATCCGCGCCGCAAAACCATCGGCGTGCGCATACCCGAGAATCGCGTAGTGCAGGCGCTGCTGGCGGAACTCGATGAGCCATTGCTGTCGTCGTCGCTGATCCTGCCGGGCAGCACGGAACCGTTGAACGATCCGGCCGAAATCCGCGACCGTCTCGAGCGGCGCGTCGACCTGATACTCGACAGCGGCGCGTGCGGAATAGTGCCGACCACCGTCGTCGACCTGACCGGGCCGGTGCCAGTGATCGTGCGCCAGGGCAAGGGCTCCGCCGATTTGCTGGGAGAACTTGTTGGAGCTTAGCCTAATCCAGAAAATAGCAGTATTCGCGTTGCCGGTATTGTTCGCGATCACGCTGCATGAAGCGGCGCATGGTTATGTGGCGAAGCATTTCGGCGACATGACTGCTTACGCGGCGGGCCGCGTCAGCCTGAATCCGCTGCGTCACATCGATCTGGTCGGTACCATCATAGTGCCGCTGATCAGCCTACTGCTGACCAGTTTCATGTTCGGCTGGGCCAAGCCGGTGCCGGTCAATTTTGGCAATCTTCACCATCCCAAACGCGACATGTTGTGGGTGGCGGCCGCCGGGCCATTGAGCAATTTATTCATGGCGCTGGTGTGGGCGTTGCTGCTCAGTATCGGAGCACGGCTTGCACCGGACAATCCGGCAGCGGCCTGGATGGTGCTGGTCGGCGCGGCCGGCGTCTTCGTGAATGTTATTTTCTTCGTGCTCAATTTGTTTCCGTTGCCGCCGCTTGACGGCGGACGTATTGCGGTGAGCCTGCTGCCGCATAATCTGGCATGGAAGTTTGCAAAGATCGAGCGCTTCGGCTTTATGATCCTCTTGGTGTTATTGTTCACCGGAGTGCTCGGGAAGTTATTGTCGCCGTTGATCACCTTGTCATTGTCGGGCATTGCCGCGATATTCGGAATACCCGAGCAAGGGCTCTATCACCTGCTGCGATTTTTGCATCTGGTCGGACCGGCATAAGCACCAGGGAGAATTGCATTTATGTTCGTCGATCGCGTTTTATCCGGCATGCGCCCCACTGGCGCGCTGCATCTCGGCCACTATCACGGCGTGCTCAAAAACTGGATCAAGTTGCAGCACGAGTTCGAATGCCTGTTTTTCGTTGCCGACTGGCACGCGCTTACCACGCATTACGATACGCCGGAGATCATCGGGAAGAATACGTGGGATATGGCGATCGACTGGCTGGCGGCCGGCGTCGATCCTTCGCAGGCGACCATCTTCATACAATCGCGCGTGCCCCAGCATGCCGAGCTGCACCTGCTGTTGTCGATGATCACGCCGCTTGGCTGGCTCGAGCGCGTGCCGACGTACAAGGACCAGCAGGAAAAGCTGACCGACAAGGACCTGTCGACTTACGGCTTCCTCGGCTATCCGCTGTTGCAAAGTGCCGATATTCTGATCTATCGCGCCAACCGCGTGCCGGTCGGCGAAGACCAGGTCCCGCATATCGAATTCACGCGCGAGATCGCGCGCCGCTTCAACCACGTTTACGGGCGCGAAACGGGATTCGAGCAGAAGGCCGAGGCCGCGGTCAAAAAACTCGGCGCCAAGCGCGCGAAAACGTATCGTGAGCTGCGCACCAGGTTCCTCGAGCAGGGAGACGCGCACGCGCTGGACGCCGCGCGCGCGCTGCTCGACACGGCGCAAAACTTAGCACTCGGCGACCGCGAGCGGCTGTTTGGCTACCTGGAGGGGGGCGGCAAGGTGATACTGTCCGAGCCGCAGGCGCTGCTGACCGAAGCGTCGAAAATGCCGGGCATCGACGGGCAGAAAATGTCGAAGTCGTACGACAACACCATCGGCCTGCGCGACGAGCCAGACCTCATCACGAAAAAAATTCGCACCATGCCGACCGATCCCGCCCGCGTGAAGCGCACCGATCCGGGCGATCCGGAAAAATGTCCGGTCTGGCAATTGCACCTGGTTTACTCGGACGATGCGCGCAAGCAGTGGGTGCAGGAGGGTTGCCGCAGTGCCGGTATCGGCTGCCTCGAGTGCAAGCAGCCAGTCATCGATGCGGTGCTCGCCGAATTGGCGCCCATGCGCGAGCGCGCGCAGCGTTATCTCGACGACCCGACCCTGGTGAAAAGCATCATTGCCGACGGCTGCGAGAAAGCGCAGAAGCTGGCCGAGGACACGATGCGCGACGTACGCGAGGTGATGGGGCTGCATTACGGCTGATCGCGGCCTGCCCGGCGGCAACGAAAATCGCCGGTCGATTACTTGGGTTTTGCGCGAAAATCGCGCTAAAATATCGCATGCCGCGCTTTCCGAAAAACGATTTGCGTGCCGTCGTCAGCGTGTCTGCCGCGACGGGGCACAAGCGTCTCTTGCCCTCTTCCAAGGTTGAGTCATGGAAGTCGTAGAAGCCGCCACCGCGGCGCCGATCGCGACTTACCGCGGCGAGCCGCTGCTCGAGCTGCCGCAGGACCTGTACATCCCGCCCGATGCGCTCGAGATTTTTCTCGACATGTTCGAAGGGCCGCTCGACCTCCTGCTGTACCTGATACGCAAACACAATCTCGACGTGCTGGATATTCCGATGGCGCGCCTGACCGCGCAATATCTCGAATACGTCGAGATCATGCGGCAGAAAAGCCTCGAACTCGCCGGCGATTATCTGGTGATGGCGGCGGTGCTGATCGAAATCAAGTCGCGCATGCTGCTGCCGCGGCCGGCGGCCGCGCCGCAGGACGAACTCGATCCGCGCGCCGAACTGGTGCGCCGGTTGCTCGCTTACGAGCAGATGAAGCGCGCCGCGCACAAGCTCGACGAGCTGCCGCAGGCAGGCCGCGACTTTCAGCTGGTGCAGGTATGGATAGACAAGGGAGTCGCGCAGGCCTTGCCCGGCGTGCAGCCGGAAGATCTCCGCCAGGCCTGGCTGTGGCTGGTGCAGCGCGCGAACGTGAATCAGCACCACCGCGTTACCCGCGATCAATTGTCGGTGCGCGAGCACATGAGCGCGATATTGCGGCGGCTGCAGGATGTCAAGCTCATCGAATTCACGCAGCTGTTCAGCACCGGCGAAGGCGTGCCCAAACTGGTCGTGACTTTTCTCGCAATACTCGAACTGGCGCGCGAGACGCTGATCGAACTCACGCAACAAGAACCCTATTCACCGATTTACATCAAATCCACCCATGGACTCACCGTCGTTTGATATCCAGGAAGTAAAGCGCGTGCTCGAGGCAGCATTGCTGACGAGCGCCGAACCGCTGCAGCTTAACGAACTCAGGAAGTTGTTCAAGGGCGCGCTGAGCATCGATGTGCTGCGCAATCTCCTCGACGAGCTTGCCGCAGAATGGGATGGCCGCAGCGTCGAACTCATCAACGTCGCGAGCGGCTGGCGGTTCCGCGCGCGCCCTGAATACACTCCATTCCTCGACCGGCTCAATCCGCAAAAACCGCCGCGCTATTCGCGCGCGGTCATGGAAACGCTCGCGATCATTGCGTACAAGCAGCCGGTCACGCGCGGCGACATCGAAGACATACGCGGCGTGATCGTCTCGCCCAACATCCTCAAGGCGCTGCAGGCACGCGGCTGGATCGACGCCGTAGGCAATCGCGAGGTGCCCGGCCGTCCTGAATTGTTCGCGACCACACGCCAGTTCCTCGACGATCTCGCCTTGCGTT
>JBDSSV010000098.1:0-4971 GCA_039928535.1 Burkholderiales bacterium | reverse complement strand
CGCAGCGTCACCGGGGTCGCGAATAACAAACAGCGTGGTTTTCACTCCGCGTGCGCCGACGAGCGCCGCGCGCACGGCCTTCTGCTTTAACTGCGCGAGATAGTTGTTCGCGGCCTCCTCGGTCTTGAATACCCCGAGCGAAATCGCCAACCGCCACTGATCATTGTCCTGCATGACCTGAAAATCCGTGATGCTGCGCGCCTTGAGCTCGCCGGTCTTTTTGTCCACGTCCGCCTGCGTCTTCATCGGCGGTATGTACACCCAGTAACTGTCGCCGGTTTCACGCCGCGCCACTTTGTCTCCCAGGGCGAGCTTGTCGAGCGCGGCCGCCGCGCGCGCCGTGTCTTCGGCCGCAAAACTGCCCCACTCCAGGCACACCAGGCCCGGTTGCGCGGTCGCGCCGGCCTTCGGCGGCAGCGCGCCGGGTTTGAGCAGCTTCATTTTCTCGGGCGCAATCTGCAGCAATGTGATCTGGTGGTCCGCGCCCGCGCGGCCTTCGGCAAAGCGGATATAGCCGAACGCGGCGGCATTGAGCAACAACAGTATCAGGAAGAACAGTCTCATGATTCGCTTTACTTTGTTATGTCGTGCGCGTCGCCACGCTGTCAGCTATCGTCAGCAGGCCTTCAAGAACGAGATTATCCACCAGCTTTACTTCCAGGTTAAGGTACGGCGCGAGCAAGGCAGCGCCGCCGCCGGACAATACGCACAGCGGGACCGCTTGGCCCGCGTCTTCGAGAAAACGCGCCATGCGCTCGATCGCGCCGCAAGACGCGTTGATCGCGCCGCTCATGACTGCGTCGCCGGTCGCGTCAGGAAAAAAACTGAACTTGCCGGGGCGTCGTTTCAATCCCGCGGTATTGTCCGCCAGCGCCTGCCGCATGAGTTCCGCGCCCGGCACGATCATGCCGCCGGCGAATACTCCATCGGCGGTCAACGCGTCGACGGTCAAAGCAGTGCCGGCGTTGACGACCACGGCCGCTGCGCCGAACAGCCGATAAGCGCCGATGACCGCGGCCCAGCGATCGCAGCCGAGCTGCGCCGGGTGCGCATAGCTGCTTCTGACGCCGGCCTGGCTGCGCGCGCTTTTTAACCATGACGTTGCCGCGGCGGCTGGTAGCACGCTGCGCAGTTTCTCGCGCAATGCGGCGCCGGCGACATTGGAGATCACGATCGCGCGTGGCGCGGGCATGCGCGAAAATGCAGACTTCAGTTTTGCGACGCGCGCGGTTTCGACCCACGCGCGGGTGCGCCAGCGCGTGCCGTCGTGCAGACCCCATTTGATGCGCGTGTTGCCGGCATCGATGGCGAGCACGGTGCGTGATTGATTGCGCTGCGCTGATTTCATTCCGCCATCCGCAAGCTCACGTCGCCGCTGTGAAACCGCAACTGCCCCGACTGCGTGGCGAGCAGCAGGGCGCCGTTTTCCGCCACGCCGTCGGCAGTGCCGTTCACGATGCCGCCGTCCGGCAGCATGATTTTGACCGGTTTATTTTGATACACATGATGCAGTTGCCATTCCTCGCGAAATGGCGCGAAACCCTCCTGTGCGAATTCTGTCAGCACGCGGTCGAGTTCGCGCAGCACGCCCGCGAGCAACTGGCTGCGCTCCGGCGCCGCGCCCGCCGCGGTCGCCACATCGACCGCCGGCTGATCGATGCGCTCGAGCAATGCGGCCGGCATGCGGCAATTCATCCCGATGCCAATCACCGCCGCGCTCGGGCCCAGCATATCGCCGTGCATTTCAATGAGGATACCCGCTAGCTTGCGGCCGCGCCATAACACGTCGTTCGGCCATTTCAGTCCCGCGCCGCGTACGCCGCACTGCGCGAGCGCGCGCGTCACCGCGATGCCGACGGCGAGACTCAGGCCGGCGAGCAGGCCGGCGCCCTGCTCGAATCGCCATAACAACGAAAACGTGAGTGCGGCGCCCGGCAATGCGTGCCACGTACGGCCGCGCCGGCCGCGGCCCGCGGTCTGCCATTCAGCCGCGATGACCGTGCCGCGCGGCGCGCCGGCCGCCGCGCGCTGCAGTAACAGCGCATTGGTCGACTCGACCTTATCGATCACCTCGATAACAAATGTAGGCGCGGCGTTGCCCAGCGCGGCAGTTATCGTGTCCGCCGTCAGCAGCGCCAGCGGCTCCGCCAGGCGATACCCGCGTCCGCGCACCCTGAAAACTTCTATGCCGGAAGCATCAAGCGCGTGCAGCGCGTTCCACACGCTGGCACGCGATACGCCGAGCACGCGCGCCATCGCCTCGCCGGAACGGAATTCGCCGTCGGCCAGCATGCGCAACGCCTGAAAGGTCAGTGGATTCATCGCGTCATATAGAATAGTCGATAAATCCGGTCCGGAGGAATTCGCCTTGGTCACGCGTACGCCAGAAAGGAATAATCCCGCGCGCAAATTACCGACGGCGGTGACGAACGAGCGGGAATGCAAGCACACAGGTTTTAGCATCGACGACGCAGCGCGGCAGCGCGCCAAACTCGCGTCAGGCGACGGCTGGGTACCTAGGTTGGCGCCATGCAGCGAAGACTAGCGTTGCATGCGCTGGGATGGGCCGCTCTCGTCGCCATGCTGCCGTCGACTGGCGGATGCTCGGCGACGGCGTCAGGCCGGCACTGGCAATCGGTTCTCCTGCGCGAGCATCCGCTGACGGGCAAAATCTGGGACGTCGGCGCACAACGCTTTATCACACGCGAGAGTCTGGCCGAGAGCCTGCGCCGCGCGTATTTCCGGCTGCTCGGCGAGGTCCATGACAATCCCGATCATCATTTGATCCAGGCCGAATTGCTCAATGTCATCGGCAGCGCCGGCCTGCGGCCCATGGTTGCATTCGAACAATTCGACCGCGAATATGACGCGGCGCTGCACCTGCTACAGGCTGCCGCCATTCCCTCTGCAGACGACGTGGCGGTCGCGGTAAAGTTCGACCGTCGGGGATGGACCTGGGAATTTTACCGGCCGCTGATTGAAATGGCGTTGCGTTACGGCATGCCATTGCGCGCGGCCAACCTCTCGCGCGCGGCCGCCGGGCAGATCGTAAAAGAGTTCACGGTCCCGGGCCGGCGCCAAAACGCAACGGATGCCCCATGGTCGGCTGAAAAAGAACACGCTTTGCGCGCCGTCATAGTTGAGGGTCATTGCGGCGCATTGCCGGACTCCGTGGTGCCCGCCATGACCGCGGCGCAACGCGCGCGCGATACGTCGCTCGCAGAAGTCTTACTGGAAGCAGGCAGTGACGGCGCAGTCCTGTTGACCGGCAATGGCCATGTCAGGCGCGACATCGCCGTGCCGGTTTATCTGCGGGCGGCAGCTTCTGCGCGATCGATATGCGCAATCGGCATCCTCGAAGTGGAGGCCGGCTCGAACGAACCGCAGAGCTATGCCATGTCGGGAGCAGGCGTCCCGCCCTTCGATTTCGTCTGCTTCACGCCGCGCCGGGAAAGGCCCGACCCGTGCGCGACCTTCAAATCAGGATGAGGCCACGGTCATCTGCGACTGCAGGTAGTTCTGCTCGCCGACTGTCACCACGAGATCAAGCTGGGTCTCGAGCCAGTCGATATGCTCTTCTTCGCTCTCAAGTATGTCCTCGAACAGTTCGCGCGTAACATAGTCGCCGCACGTCTCGCAGTAGGCGATGGCTTCCTTCAATATCGGGTAAGCGAGTTTTTCGAGCTTGAGATCGCATTGCAATGCCTCGAGCGGCTTTTCGCCGATCCAGAGCTTGTGCAGCTCCTGCAGGTTGGGCAGCCCTTCGAGAAACAGAATCCGCTCGATCAACCTGTCGGCGTGCTTCATCTCGTCGATTGACTCATGATGCGTGTGCTCGGCGAGCTTGCCGAATCCCCAGTTCTTGAACATTCTGCCGTGCAGAAAGTACTGATTGATCGCCGTCAGCTCGTTGACGAGCACCTTGTTCAGATACTGGATGACTTTCTTGTCGCCTTTCATGCGCGTCTCCTGACGAAGTTACTTGTGCGCAGAATAGCACCGCGCGCGTGCACGCACACCGGTTGTTGCGGGTTGAGAACGAGAATGAGTATTGAACGGAATTGCGCTCGCATCGCACGCCGCAGAACGCGCCGGGCAGGAAAAAGTCAGGCGGCCTGCCGGACCCGCGGACGGCGCTTACAGGCAGTTGCTTCCTGCAAAATTTCGCGTGCACACGGCTCGCAGGTACCACAGCAGGTCGCCACGCCGAGACCGTCTTTCAATTCCTGCAGGTCAGTGACGCCCATGGCGGCCGCCTGGCGGATTTCCTGCTCGGTAATCGCGTTGCACAGACATACGTACATAGTGATTAATCTGCCGGTTACAGTTGCAATGCGAATCATTCTCATTTATATTAAGGTTCGTGTCAAGTCTGCTGGCACTCCCGCCACGGGCGCAGATAAACATCAGGCAAATCAGAGCAATGGAAGTCACGACCAATTTGTCGGGCTGGAAGACTAATGACCGCGCTAGCCGCTATGGCGGCTTTGCGGTTGTCATCGCGCTGCACGCCTCCGTCATCGCCGCGCTGCTGCAATATGAACCCGTACGCACTGCGCTCACGGAAGCGGTGCCTATTATGGTCAGCCTGATTACGCCGCAGCCCATCGTCGAAAAGCCGCAAGAACCGCCCAAGCCACTGCAGGTCAAGCCACGCGTGCAGCCGCTGACACCACCGCAGCCGCAGCAGATCATCACCACCACCACTTCCGCGCCCGAGCCGGTATTGGCGCCCACGCCGCCACCGCCGGCGCCGCCGGCACCGATCGCGGTTACACTGCCGCCACCGGCGCCCGTGGTCGTTGCGCCACCAGTTAGTCCGCCGAACTTCAACGCCGACTATCTCGACAATCCGCCGCCCGCGTACCCCGCGTTCTCGCGGCGCGTCGGCGAGCAGGGCAAAGTGATGCTGCGCGTGCTGGTCAATGCCAAAGGCACCGCCGAGAAAATCGAATTGCACTCAAGCAGCGG
>JBDSSV010000097.1:0-9382 GCA_039928535.1 Burkholderiales bacterium | reverse complement strand
CCGCCCAGCGTTCTTCTAGGCTATTGTTCGCGCCTCCGATCCGCCCAACGCGGCAAGCCCTTCCTTAAACGACACGTCGTCCATAACGAGGGGCCTTAATGCGCGAACGTTATTAGATCCGGCGCCCGTCCCGCCGTGAGATTGGCAGCGAAAGAGATTAGGGGCGTGAGTGTCAGTCGGATGACGATCTACCCACAGTAGACGGCTGTGCGGCGCTGAACTACCAGTCGTGGCTCGACCCCAAAACTCAAACATTCAGCACAGGCAATTTATCTCGCACGCGAGCAGGCTGTCGTGGTGTTTGAGCATCGCACGGTAAGCCAGCGCGTGAACACCGCGAAGTTCGACTCTTATAGAACCGGTCGCCGAGCCATCGTAGCCTTCCTCACCGCCATTACGCGTGTAAAGCAGTCGGGCCGGCGCGATCGCTGCCGCGATGGTTTTGGTAAAAAAATTGGCGCCGCGGGGCGAATTGCCGCGGGACGCCAGTGACGTAAGAAAACGAAGGTTACGCGGCTACCAGGTCTTCTACGCGTTTGTGTTTGAAATTAGCGGCGGCGAATTTCCAGTTGGCAAGTTCCCAGAACGCCTTCATGTAATTCGGCCGGCTGTTGCGATAATCGATGTAATCAGCGTGTTCCCATACATCGCAGGTCAGCAGCGGAATGTCGGCGCCGGTGATGGGCGTTTTTGCGTTGCTGGTTTTGGCGATAGCCAGCCCGCCGTCGGAGTTACGCACCAGCCAGGTCCAGCCTGAGCCGAAATTTTCGACTGCTGCCTTGTCGAACGCCTCCTTGAATTTATCGAACGTTTGCCATTTCTTCTCGATCGCCTTGGCCAGATCGCCGTCGGGCGCGTCGCCGCCGTCCGGGCTCAGCGAATCCCAGTAGAACGAATGGTTCCACGCTTGGGCCGCATTGTTGAATATCGTGTCCGACGATTTGCGTATCGTGTCGACGAGATTCATATTCTCAAACTCGGTGCCTTTTATGAGCTCGTTCAGCTTATCGACGTAGGTTTTATGGTGCTTGCCGTAATGGTACTCGAGCGTTTCCTTCGAAATGTGCGGCGCCAAAGCGTCCATGGCATAGGGTAACGGCGTTTGCTTATGTGACATGTTTAATCTCCTGGGTCTTGAAAAATTTCGTCTAAAAAGTGGTGCTTAATGGTTCGATACCGGCATGGACGCGGGGTTTCCGGGTGTTTTGTCCGACGATGACCGACGGCGCATCAAGCCAGCGTGCGGACGGTTTTTTCCCGCTCCCATTGCCGAGTTTTTGCCGCGGCAATGAAGGCGTCTTCGTCGTTTGCGTCTACTACGCCGGCGTCCTGGCCAACGCCGGCTGCCTTCAGCAGCGCGCGTCCGCCCTTGTTGACGGCAATTGCCTTGAGGTGACCGAACGCGTCGCGCACGAAATCAATCGCCGCGCTTTCGGTGGCGAGTGTCCTGGCGCCGGCGTCGGAAAGTATGAGCGCAACGGCATCGAATACGACTGAGGGCGTGCCGGCCAATTGTCCGTCGGCGACTAGCACGGAGCCATCGGCCAGCTTTGTGCCGCCGACTTTCGGGGCGACGATCTTTACCGCGGCGCCCGCAGCGGACGCCGCTTTCTTTATTTTCCGGATGGCGCCCGCATCCGAGCCATCCGCGATCAATATCCCGACGGCTCGGCCCTTGAGCGTATTTTTCATCTTGCCGATGATCTGCAACGCCGGGGACCGCGGCAATTTCTTGACTGGTACGGCCGGCGCAGGCGCATCAGGCATGCCATTGAGCGCGAGCCCCCCGGCGACCCGGTCCGCGAGCGTTTCATCGATGTTTCGCAAATGGCCGACCATTGCTTTGCGCACGTGCTCGTGTTCGACCTTGGATAGCTCGAAAACCAGCGCCGACGCGATGTGCGCCTGCTCGACTCCGGTCTGGCTAACAAAAAACTGCCGTGCCTGGCTGTAATGATCGGCAAAGCTTTCGGCGCGTATGCGGCCTTTCTCTCCGGATTCCGTCACTACGGCACTGCGAAAACCGGCCGCCGGCGTTTCGCGCAGCGAATCGTCCGAGAGTGAGTTCGGTTCATAGTTGACGCGGCCGGTGGGCTGCGCCATCTGCATGTGCCCGTCGCGCTGATGATTGGCGAACGGGCATTTGGGCGCGTTGACGGGTATCTGGTGAAAATTGGGCGAGCCCAGGCGAGACAATTGCGTGTCTAGATAGGAAAATAAGCGGCCCTGCAGCAGAGGATCGTTCGAGAAATCGATACCGGGCACGACGTGCGAGGGGCAGTACGCCACTTGCTCGGTTTCCGCGAAGAAATTGTTCGGCCAGCGATCGAGCACCATGCGTCCGACCACTTTCAAGGGCACGAGCTCTTCGGGAATCAATTTGGTCGCATCGAGATGATCGAACGGAAATTCATCCGCTTCCTTCTGGGTGAACAGCTGCACCGCCAGTTCCCATTCGGGGAAATTGCCGGATTGAATGGCTTCGAACATGTCGCGGCGATGAAAGTCCGGATCAGCCCCCGCGATCTTCACGGTCTCGTCCCAGATGGTGGATTGCAGTCCCAGTTTGGGACGCCAGTGAAATTTCACGAAGGTGGAGTCGCCGTCCTTATTGATGAGGCGGAAGCTATGGACGCCGAAGCCCTCGATCATGCGCAGGGAGCGCGGCAGCGTGCGGTCGGACATTATCCACATCACCATATGCATGGATTCGGGCGTGAGCGAAATGAAATCCCAGAACGTGTCGTGCGCGGTCGCCGACTGCGGGAAGCCGCGGTCTGGCTCCATCTTTACCGCATGAACGAGGTCCGGAAATTTGATTGCATCCTGGATAAAGAAAACCGGAATGTTATTGCCGACGAGGTCCCAATTGCCTTCCTTGGTGTAAAACTTGACGGCGAACCCGCGCACGTCGCGCGGTGTGTCGACTGAGCCAGCGCCGCCGGCCACCGTTGATATGCGGGTGAACACCGGCGTTTTCTCGCCGACTTCGGTCAGTATTTTCGCCGTCGTATATTGCTTGAGCGAAGCGGTCAGCTCGAAGAACCCGTGTACGCCGGTTGCCCGCGCGTGCACGATGCGTTCGGGTATGCGCTCATGGTCAAAATGCGTGATCTTTTCGCGCAGGATGAAATCTTCGAGCAGCGCGGGGCCGCGCGGATTGGCCTTGAGCGAATTCTGATTGTCGGAAAGCGGTGTGCCCTGGTTAGTGGTGAGCGCGGAATGTCCGCCCCCGACCAGCTGGTGCAATTCGCCGCCGGCGCCGGTTAATTCTTTTTTTGGGGTTGTAGGGCGCTTCTTGTGACGAGTGTTACTTTCGCTGGATGGCTTGCGCATAAAGGAGGTTCCGGGTTGATGAGCGGCCATTCCCCGGAAATGGCGCAAGCTCTGGACGAATAGGAATTATTACGCGGAGTGCGAACATTGTAGCCACTCAAGCGCACGCAATTTGTGGGATAAATCCCAAATGAACGTAGTCAATGGCCTACGTGAGGAGGAGGATGTCACAGGTTCCAAAGCGGCCGTTATCTACGGTCGTACGGAGGGTCAAAGTCGCGACGGTGTTTTCGATCGTTGCAGGCGCGCGGTAAAAGTTAGCGCGCAGAAAACAGCGATGACGTAATCGTTTCGGCGCAAAAAAGTTAGCGTGTAAGCGGTGCCCGCCTTGCAACGGAACTTGCTTCCCGCGTTTATGCCGCCAAACCCTGAGTCAGCAAATAGTCTTCGTAATTGCCCGCGTGTATGGTGATGCCGGCCGGCGTCATTTCAATGATGCGCGTTGCGAGCGAAGATACGAATTCGCGATCGTGCGAAACGAAGATCAGCGTGCCCGTGTATTTTTCGAGCGCGGTGTTTAGCGACTCGATGCATTCCATGTCGAGGTGGTTGGTCGGCTCGTCCATCAACAGCACGTTGGTCTTCTGCATTGCGAGCTTCGCGAATATCATGCGTTGCTGCTCGCCGCCCGAGAGTACGCGCGTTAGTTTGGTCGCGTCTTCGCCCGAGAACAGCATGCGCCCCAGTGCTGCGCGCACCGTCTGGTCGTTGTCGTTGGGGCCGCGCCAGTTGGCCAGCCATTCGGCAAGCGTTTCTTTTTCGGTGAACTCCGTGGCGTGGTCCTGTGCGCAGTAGCCGGACCTGGCTTTTTCCGTCCAGCGTATGGTGCCGGTATCGGGCGTGAGTTCGCCGGCCAGGCAGCGCAGCAGCGTGGTCTTGCCGATGCCGTTGGGGCCGATGATCGCGATGCGCTCGCCCGCTTCGACGCGTATGTTGAAGTTGGTGAACAGCGGTTTGTCGTAACCCTTGGCGAGCTTCTGCGCTTCGAATACGTAGCGGTGCAGCCGGTCGCGGTCGTCGACGTCAAAGCGGATGTACGGATACACGCGCGAAGACGGCTTGATGTCCTCGACCTTGATTTTTTCGATCTGGCGCGCGCGCGAGGTCGCCTGTCTCGCTTTCGACGCGTTGGCCGAGAAGCGGCGCACGAAATCCTGCAAGTCCGCAATCTTCTCTTTGGCCTTGACGTTGGCGGTAAGCATGCCTTCGCGCGCCTGGGTAGCGGCCAGCATGTAATCGTCGTAGTTGCCGGGATAAACGCGGATCTCGCCGTAGTCGACATCGGCCATGTGCGTGCACACGGCGGACAGAAAGTGGCGGTCGTGCGAGATGATGATCATGGTGCTGTTGCGCTCGTTCAATATGCCTTCGAGCCAGCGGATCGTATTGATATCGAGGTGGTTGGTCGGCTCGTCGAGCAGCAGGATGTCGGGATCGCCGAAGAGCGCCTGCGCGAGCAGCACGCGCAGCTTCCAGCCGGGCGCGACCTCGCTCATCGGGCCTGCGTGCTGTTCCATGGGAATGCCGATTCCCGACAGCAGGGAACTCGCACGCGCCTCGGCGGTGTAGCCGCCGAACTCGGCGAACTCATGCTCCAGTTCGGCTGCGCGCATATAGTCGTCTTCGCTTGCTTCTTCGTTGGCGTAAATGGCGTCGCGCGCCTGCATGGCCTGCCACATTTCGGCGTGGCCCATCAGCACAACGTCGAGCACACGCATGTCTTCGTACGCAAACTGGTCCTGCTGCAGTTTGCCGAGGCGTTCGCCGCGGTCGATGGCAATGGAGCCGCCGCTCGGCTCGAGGTCGCCGCCGAGGATTTTCATGAACGTCGACTTGCCGCAGCCGTTGGCGCCGATGAGGCCGTAGCGGTTGCCGTCGCCGAAGCGAATCGAGACGTTCTCGAACAGCGGCTTGCCGCCGAACTGCATGGTGATATTGACAGTACTGAGCACGGGAGATATCCGATGGGTAAGTGACTGGCGCGCCTCGCGAGCGCGACGTAAAACGCGCTAAGACTTTTTCGTCTTGAGCGCCGGTGTCAGGTGCGGTGCAAGCGCCTGTATGAGTTGCGAGAAGATCTTCGGGTTGCCGGCCACGATGTTGCCGGATTCGAGATAACCGCCATTGCCTTCGAGGTCGCCGACCAGCCCGCCCGCTTCCGTGATCATAAGACTGCCAGCCGCCATGTCCCATGGGGAGAGGCCGAATTCCCAGAAGCCGTCGAGCCGGCCGGCCGCGACGTACGCGAGGTCAAGGGTCGCCGCGCCCGCGCGGCGCAGCCCCGCGGTCTTCTGCGAGAGGTCACGAAACATCGCGAGGTAGGCGTCGATGTTCGAGAACTCGCGGAAAGGAAAACCGGTGCCGAGCAGGCTTTTCTGCAGCTTGGCGAGCTTGCTGATGCGCAGCCGCTTATCGTTGAGATAGGCGCCGCGGCCGCGCGTGGCCGTGAACAAATCGTTGCGCACCGGATCGTAGATCACCGCCTGCGTGAGCACGTCTTTGTGTGACAGCGCGATCGACACCGCGTATTGCGGAAAGCCGTGAAGGAAGTTGGTCGTGCCGTCGAGCGGATCGATGATCCACTGGAATTCGGATTTGCCGCTGGCGCCGCTTTCCTCCGCGAGGATGGCATGCGCGGGGTAGGCTTCGTGCAAAACGCGGATGATCGCATCTTCGGCGGCGCGGTCGACCTCCGACACGTAATCATTGGCCGCCTTTTCACTGACGGTGAGGATGTCGAGGTTCTGCGACGCGCGATTGATGACGGTGCCGGCGCGGCGGGCGGCTTTCACCGCGATGTTGAGCATGGGGTGCTGCATAATCAGCTGCGTGCGTCGGGCGGCAACGGGCAATTCAACCCGGCGGCCGGCGGAACGCATATCATGGCATTTTTCATGGCGCGTATTTTAAGTGATTCTCGAGTGATTCAAGCTGCTGCGCTCAAAAATATTCGCGTCGTGCTGACGCAACCCAGTCATCCCGGCAACATCGGCGCGGCCGCGCGCGCGATGAAAACCATGGGGCTGAATGCACTGTATCTGGTCAACCCGCGTCATTTTCCGCACGATGAAGCCGACCGGCGCGCAGCTGGCGCACTGGATGTGCTGGAGAGTGCGGAGGTTTGCAGCAGTCTCGCGCAAGCGCTGAGCGGCTGCGTGCTGGCGGTCGCAACTTCGGCGCGCGCGCGCGGTTTGCGGCACGAAATGAAGAGCGCACGCGAAGCGGCCGGGGCTCTGTTGAGTGCGGCCGCATCGCACCCGGTGGCGCTCGTGTTCGGCAATGAAACGTCAGGCCTCAGCAATGACGAAGCGAGTTTGTGCCAGCTATGGTCTTACGTTCCGGCAAACGCCGAGTTTTCTTCCCTGAATCTCGCCGCGGCAGTGCAGATCTTCGCGTACGAACTGCGCATGGCCATTTCAGATGGCGTGTGGCCCGAGGTGGTGGAGTTCGAGCCGGCCTCTCTGGAGCAAGTCGAGCGACTCTACGTTCATTTCGAGCAGACCATGGTTAGCACGGGTTTTCTCGATCCAGCGAACCCGAAGCGCCTGCTTTCACGTTTGCGCCGTCTGCTGGCGCGCGCGCGGCTCGAGGCAGAGGAGGTCAATATTCTGCGTGGCTTCCTTAATACAATCGTGAAGCGCCCGCCCAAATAAAAACCGACCTCCGGTCCCCGGGGGCGGTTACTTGGACAATAGTTGACCGATTTAGTAGGTCAACGTATATTGCGCGCCTATTTCTTTGATTATCAATCATGTTCAACCGTCTGCAAGAAGAGATAGCAGTCGTTTTCGAGCGCGATCCGGCGGCCCGCAATACGTGGGAAGTCGTGACCTGTTATCCGGGATTTCATGCGCTGCTCGTGCACCGTCTCGCGCACTGGCTGTGGGGCGAGCGGCTGCGGTGGCTTGCGCGCATGGTTTCGCATATGGGGCGCTTCCTGACCGGTATTGAAATTCATCCGGGTGCGCAGATCGGCCGGCGTTTTTTCATCGACCACGGCATGGGCGTAGTGATAGGCGAAACCGCCGAGATCGGCGACGACTGCACGCTGTATCACGGCGTGACGCTCGGCGGCACTTCCTGGAACAAGGGCAAGCGTCATCCCACGCTCGGTAACGGCGTAGTGCTCGGCGCCGGCGCGAAAGTGCTGGGCCCAATCAAGGTCGGCGACCGCGCGCGCGTGGGCTCCAACGCAGTCGTCGTCAAAGACGTGCCTCCCGGTGCGACGGCGATCGGCATCCCGGCGCGCATCATCGCCGAGCAAGCGGGCGACAAGGGCGGGTTCTCGGCATACGCGATCGGCAGCGACATGAACGACCCGATCACCAAAGCCATCCACGAATTGATCGACCATAGCGTGAGTACCGACCAGCGGCTGGAGCAGATTCTCGAGGAGTTGAAGCAACTCGGCGCCGACTGCGGCAAGGTGACGGAACGTGGGCAGTTCGACGCCAATTACCTGAATAAGATTGTTGACTGAATCTATCGGGTATTGTATAGTCGAGTAAATTTATCGTGTATTGAGAACGAAGCAACTAATTGATTTATTGAGAGGTTATTATGAGACTGACGACTAAAGGGCGCTTTGCGGTGACCGCAATGGTCGATCTGGGCATGCGCGGCGGCAACGGTCCTGTCACGCTGGCGGAAATCAGCCAGCGCCAGAAAATCTCGCTGTCGTATCTCGAGCAATTGTTCGGCAAGCTGCGCCGCAAAGGCCTGGTCGACAGCGTGCGCGGGCCCGGGGGCGGCTACTGTCTCGCCGGCGAAATGGCGCGCATGTCGGTCGCGGATATCATTGTCGCGGTCGACGAGCCGATCGACGCGACGCAATGCGGCGGCAAGGAAAACTGCCACGACGACCACAAGTGCATCACGCACGATTTGTGGGCCAACCTGAACCAGCACATCATCGACTATCTGCGCGCGGTCACCCTGAAGCAGCTCGTTGACGAGCAAAAAGCCAAGCAGAGCGGCATCGTGCAAGTGCATGACATGCGCGAAACGCCGAAACGCGAGCGCACGCCGGCCGCGGCGTGATTTTGCGGCGATGAAACACGTTTATTTCGATCATAACGCGACGACGCCGCTCGACGAGCGCGTGCTCGCCGCCATGTTGCCGTACCTGCGCGATCAGTACGGCAACGCTTCGAGCCGCCACGAGTTCGGGACGCTCGCGCGCACAGCCGTGAATCAGGCGCGCGAACAGGTCGCGGCACTCGTCGGCGTGCAGCCGGTGCAGATTGTTTTCACCAGCGGGGGCACTGAGGCCAACAACGCATTCATCAAGGGCGCGGCTGGCATGCTGAAGCCGAGTCAGATAGCAGTGAGTGCGATAGAGCACCCGTGCGTCGCGAAACCGGCGCAGGAGCTTGTGCGCGCGGGCTGGAAATTACGTAAGCTCGCGGTTGACAGCGAAGGCCGCGTCGATCTCGCGGACGTTAAGCGGGCGTTGCAGGAGCCGACAGGCATCGTGTCCGTGATGCGCGCCAATAACGAGACCGGCGTTATTCAGGATGTTGCCGCGGTCGCGGAGCAGGCGCGGGCGGCGCGGGCATGGGTGCATACCGATGCGGTGCAGGCGCTGGGAAAGGTGGACGTCGATTTCAATGCCCTCAACGTGCACGCCATGACGCTGTCGGCGCACAAGATTTACGGGCCCAAAGGCGTCGGCGCGCTGGTGCTCGACAAGCGCATCGAATTGAAGCCGCTGATCAGCGGCGGCGGCCACGAGCAGGGTTTGCGCTCGGGCACCGAGAACGTCGCCGGCATTGTCGGCTTCGGCGCTGCCAGCGAACTCGCTGCAACGCGGATGAACGAACTTGCGCCACGCCTCGCGGCTATGCGAGACCGGCTGGAACGCGGCCTGCATGAGGCGGGTGCGGTGATTTTCGGGGTAGGCGCGGCCCGTGTACCGAATACGAGTTACTTCGCATTACCCGGCATCGAGGGCGAGACGCTGGTAATCGAACTCGATAACGCAGGGTTCGCGGTGGCGAGCGGCGCGGCCTGCTCGAGCACCAGCACGGAACCAAGCGCGACGCTG
>JBDSSV010000096.1:0-10594 GCA_039928535.1 Burkholderiales bacterium | reverse complement strand
GCTCATCGCGTGTCAGCCATTGCCAGTCTGATAGCACGTCTCACACGGACGTATCCCGGCATTAGCGGGATTTGGCTTTTTGGCTCCCGCGCAAATGGCACTGCTAGGGACAACTCCGATTGGGACCTTTTGATCTTTGCTGATGAGCCTACGTTCCAGCGGATACAGGGTAATCGCCGGCTTCGTCAGTCCGACGTAGATCTTCTTATGGTGCGCGACGGCAATGACTTCCGCGAGCCGTGGGGTAAGTCACCCAAGCGCGGCTTCTTATCTGAGTGGGAGTGGAGGACAATCTCAGAAAACGAGGCTCGCTACCTTGGTGCTAAAAGGGTCGATAGTGACGATGGTTCCGAGGTAAAACTGACCGAGTGTAAAGCCATACGAATATGGCCCGAGGTGCAATGAACCCTAACTGTAGTTCGAGCGGACGCGAGTCAGCGTGAGTGGTTTTCCTGTAACGGCGTCGCTGTTCATGTGGTGTCGCGCGCGCCGCTCAACAAATCGTTGGGCTGCGAACTTGCAACATGTCGTCCACATAACCCTATACTCACCCATGGCCGTCTCGTTTTCCCACTAACCAAAGGAACATCAATGCGCAACTCCGGTAAAGCTCCGACGATGGTGGTTTGGCTGATTTCACTTGTTCTATTTATTGTCGCGCTGGCGGCGCACTTCGACGTTGTCAGGATTCCAGAGCCGATTGCAACGTGGTCGTGGATTGTTGGTCTTGGCTTGTTGCTTATTGCATGCAGGGTGCGCGGCTTGTAGTTTCCCGGTTCGCCGCGCAGCGTGACCCGGCGTACGCTGGCTTGATGTTTCTTAAAGCGGGAACGCTCGATGATCCATCATGGATCACGCCGGCAACCCACATCTGGTGCGCGGAAAAACAGCCGTGGGTCGCTATTGAAAGAGATGTTCCTCAAGTACTCAAGGGATTGGGCTAGCGTGCACATTCCTCTGCCCAACCTGGTCGCTGCGTTCATACGCGTTCGATGGCTACGCACAACGGCAGCGCACACCATCAACGCGGATGTTAGACCCACCCGAGCCGCAAGATGACTCATCGCTCAAAACTTTGGCAGGCGCTTGGCCTCATTGCATGGTTCGGGCTGGTCATGATCGTGGCGGCTGCCGGCGCGCTCGCATCGGTCGACGCAGCTTCGTTTTATCTCCAGCTCAACAAGCCCGGGTGGGCGCCGCCGGCCTCTGCTTTCGGTCCGGTTTGGTCCGTGCTTTACGCACTTATGGGCGTCTCAGCCTGGCTTGTATGGCGAGAGCAGGGCAAGAAACCGGTTGCTTGGGCGCTGTCGCTGTTTGTGGCGCAACTCGTCGCCAACGCACTCTGGTCCTGGCTGTTCTTTGCGTGGCGTTTGGGCGCAGCTTCCGTTGGCGACGTCTTACTTCTGCTGGTTCTGATTGTCCTCACTGTTGCGGCGTTCCATAGAGTCAAGCGTCTGGCCGCGTTGCTCATGGTTCCATATCTTGCGTGGGTTTGTCTCGCGTCGGCCCTCACCTGGTCGGTGTGGCAGGGTAATCCAACCCTCTTCCATTGAGCGGAGCGGACGTGTGGCCTGCCCCCTCCATCGAGCGGATGCAGAGAGCCAGCTTCGCGATACTGGGTATCTCACATAGGCGACATCGACCATTACTCGCGCGTGCGCGAAACGGATAAAATCGGGCTATGGCTTCTGAACCACGTAGAGTCACCGCAGCAAACCTGCAGTCGTTCATCGCACGCGCATTCGAGGCGATCGGCATTTCCGCGTCTGAGGCGGACAGCATCGCCGAGTTGATGACGCGCGCCGACGTGAACGGCGCCGACGGGCACGGCGTTTTTCGCCTGCCGCAGTACATACGCCGCATCAAGGGCGGGGCGGTTAACATCAAGCCGTCAATACGCGTCGAGCGCGACGCGCCGGGCATGGCGCTGGTGGACGGCGACAATGGCATGGGTCATCTGGTGATGCGCTTCGCTACGGATAAAGCGATTGAAAAAGCAAAAACGGCGGGCACGGCGTGGGTCGGCGTCAAGGCGAGTAACCACGCGGGACCGGCGTCGTTGTACGCGAGTATGCCGGTTGAGCACGACATGATCGGCTTGTATCTCGCGGTCGGCAATGCCAACCATCTCGCAGCGTGGGGCGGGCTCGACATGCTGCTATCGACTAACCCGATTGCGGTCGGCGTGCCCGCGGGCACGGAACCGCCCATCGTGCTCGACATGGCGACCACCGTCGCCGCGTACGGAAAAGTCAAAACGTCCGCCCAGCGCGGCGAGACCATGCCCGAAGGCTGGATGATCGACCGGCAGGGCAAGCCGCTCACCGATCCCAAGCGCGCCAACGAAGGATTGCTGCTGCCGATCGGCGGCTACAAAGGTTACGGGCTGGCGCTGGTGTTCGGCTTGCTCGCGGGGACGTTGAACGGCGCCGCGATGGGACGCGACGTCGTTGATTTCAACAATGATGACACGACGACGACCAACACGGGCCATGTGATCGTTGCGATCAACGTGGCGATGTTCCGCGACCTGCCCGAATTCAAGGCGAGCGTGGATCAACTGGTGCGTGACATCCGCAATTCGAACCGGCTGCCCGGTGTCGACGCGGTGCGCCTGCCAGGCGAGCAAAGCCACGCCAAGCGCGAGGAGCGTACGCGGCTTGGCGTTCCGCTGCCGGCGCCGTTGCGCCAGAGTCTCGATCAACTCGCAAGCGAACTGAAAATAGCGGCACTTGCATAATGCATTTCGTAAGTTAAGCGGCATCCGCACGACCAACCAGGCGCAACGATCAAATTTACCGAGGAGAAGCCGTGGTCAGACTGGCTGATTTGCCCGCCTTCGAACAGCAGCACATGCTCGACAAGCTCAAGGGCCTCGACTATTTCTCCGGCCGCCCTTGGGTCAAGCCGCCGTCGCTCGCCAAATGCCGGATCGCCATCATCTCGACGGCGGGCCTGCAAGTGCGCGGCGACCGGCCGTTCGGGCCGAGCGCGACGGCGACCGATTACCGCATCATTCCCGGCGACACGCTCGCGACCGACCTGGTGATGAGCCATCAGTCGGTGAACTTCGACCGCACGGGGTTTCAGGAAGACCATAACGTCGCTTTTCCGCTCGATCGTTTAAACGAGCTCGCGCAGGAAGGGATCATCGGTTCGGTTGCCGGTTTTCATTACTCGTTCATGGGCGCTGCACCGATACGCAAGATCGAGCCGAAAGCGCGCGAATTGGCGGCCCTGCTGAAACAGGACAAGGTGGACGCGGTACTGCTGAGTCCGGTCTGACCCAATTGCACGTGCGCCGTCGGCGCACTCGGCCACTACCTCGAAACCGCGGGCATCGCGACGACGCAGATTTCGCTCGTGCGCGAACACACGGCGGCGATCAACCCGCCGCGCGCATTGTGGGTGCCGTTCATACTCGGGCGCCCGTTCGGCGTGCCCGGCGATCCCGCATTTCAGAAGCGCGTGCTGCTCGCCGTATTACGTCTGCTCGAAGCGCCGGCCGGACCGGTGCTCGAAGATTATGCCGAAGAGGCGCCTGCTCCGGCGGCGGCAGAAACCGAAGGCATGGCGTGCCCGGTCAGTTTCGAGCGCACGGCGGATCCTGACGACATCGGCGCTGCGCTCGAGCGCGAAATCGAAGAGCTCGCACCGTGGCACGATCTTGCGGCAAAGCGCCGCGCGCGCACGACCACCGGACTGAGCGGGATGAAGATGGAAAAGGCCGCGCAGTTTGTCGCTTCTTATCTCAATTCGAAGCCGGCGCCGAATCTCGACGGCATGAACGCCGGCGAAACATTGAAGATCGTGTGCGACGATCTGCGCGCGTACTACTACGAGGCCGCTGCCGCCAAGCCTGGCAATCCGGACGCCCAGGCGGTGCTGCACTGGTTCTGGCATGACACGGCTGCCGGCCGTGCGTTTCTCGCGCTGCAAAAAATCTGCATGGGGAGCGCCGATGCGTCGCTGCAGGTCCTGGGCGCTAATTCACTGGTGCCGCGCGCGATTACGCAGGCGGCAGGGTAGTCGCAAGCGCGCGGGACGTGGCCTCAAACTTTCGCCAGGGCGGCGATAGTTTTTATCTGCTCGACGCAGGCTGCGAGTCCCGCGGCCTTCGTCATGAAACGGTCGGCCTTCATGTGCTCGCTTTTTTGCCGGTCGCTGACCGACCGCGACGAAGTGAGCACGACGACCGGAATGTCCCTTAGGCTGTCGTTGCTCCTGATTTCGCTGAGCACTTCGTGGCCGTTGAGTTTCGGTACATTGAGATCGAGCAGCACGATATGCGGCCGCGGCGCGGCGCTGAACTGCCGGGTCTGGCACAGAAACGAAATCGCCTGCAGGCCGTCTTCCACCACGTGCAGGCGGCAGTCGACGCCGGCGACGCGCACCGCCTCCTGCATCATGCGCACATCGGCGGGATTGTCTTCGACCAGCAGAATTTCGAGCGGCGCGGGTTGTGCGGCAAGCGCCGGTGCAGTTGTGTCCGCCGGCGCGGCTGTCGAATCAGTTGCAGGGCCACGGACTGGCATCGTCGCTCTCCGTTGTTTCCGATAATCAATCTTAACGTATATGGCTTTCAGGCCGTGATGTTTGTTGGCCGGTTCGGCGCGCGGGGCGGCGCGCTTCGTCACGGAATATAATTTGCCGGGATGACGACGCGATCGCGACAGGTTGCCGGTGCTTCAAGAAGAGGGGGCCACGCGGTGAGGACATGCGGCAACGGGTAGCAGTCATACGGGACGTGTCGTGGGCAGGCCAGGCCGCGCTGCTGGCGGTGACATACTTCGCGGTCGCCAAGCTGTCCCTCTCGCTGGCGATCCCGCCCGGCTACGCGACCGCGGTATGGCCGCCATCGGGCATCGCGCTTGCCGCCGTGCTGATGCTCGGCAACCGGCTGTGGCCGGGGATCTGGGTCGGCGCCGCGTTGATCAATTTCACGATCAATTCTTCGGTGTTCGCGGCCGTGATCATAGCCTGCGGCAATACACTGGAAGCGCTCGCCGGCGCGGCGCTAATCCGGGAGTTTATAGGCGTGCCTTACCGCTTCAAGCGCGGCGAAGACGTGATTATATTCATCGCTGTCGCAGCATTGAGCGCAACGATAGCCGCCGGCTTCGGCGCGCTGCCCATCGCGCTGTCGACCACGGTCTCATGGAGCGGGCTTTTTACCAACGTCTGGACGTGGTGGCTGGGCGATGCCGCGGGCATCATCATTTTCGTGCCGCTGATCCTGAACTGGACCCATAGCGACGGCATCGCGTGGACGCGACGGAAAAAAATCGAAGCCGCATGTCTTGCGCTGTTGTTGCTGCTCGCCGCGTATCTGGCCTTCAGCGGCAGCGCGCGTTACGCGCCACCGATACCGCGCTCGTACTTGATGGTGCCGTTCATCCTGTGGACGGCGTTTCGCTTCGGTCAGCGCGAGACGGCAGCGACGATTGCCGCTGTGTGCGCGATCGCGCTGTGGTACACGCTCGCCGGCCGCGGGCCGTTCGCCACGGGAGATCTCAATACGTCGCTGCTCCTGTTGCTCACGTACGTCATCGTGCTCGCGGCGATGGGGCTCATGCTGTGCGCGGTGATCAGCGAGCGCAGCAACGCGATGGAGCAACTGCGTGAAGAACATGCTCAGCTCGAGCAGCGCGTGGAGCAGCGCACCAACGAACTGCAGCAGTTGAATCGCGAGCTGCACGAGGACATCGCGGCACGCACGCGTGCCGAGCGCGAGCTGCGCGAAAGCGAACAGCGTTTCCGCCTGTTGATCGACGGCATCCAGGATTACGCTATTTTCCGGCTCGACCCCGAAGGCAGCATTACAAGCTGGAACCAGGGCGCGCAGAAAATTTTCGGCTACACCGCGGCCGAAATCGTCGGCCGCTCGTTTGCATGCCTGTATCCCGACGCCGACATCGTGGGCCGCAAACCGGCGCGCGAGCTCGATGCTGCCGCGCGCAACGGACGCTACGAAGAGCAAGGGACGCGTGCGCGCAAGGACGGCACGACGTTCTGGGTCAATACCATCATTACCGCCCTGAACGACGAAACCGGCGGTCTGCGCGGCTTCGCCAAAATCACGCGCGACACCACCGACCGCAAGGAAGCAGAAGAAACGCGCGCGCGGCTGGCGGCGATCGTCGAATCGTCGCAGGACGCGATCCTGAGTCGCGATCTCGACGGCAGGATATTGTCATGGAATGCCGGTGCCGAGCGCCTGCTCGGCTATGCGGCAACTGATGCGATCGGCCGCGACTTGGCGATGGTGCCGCCGGAGCGCCAGCACGAAATCACCGAAAACCGGCAGCTGCTCCTGCAGGGGAAGCTGGTATCGAACTATCAGACGGTGCGTGTGGCGAGGGACGGCCATCGCGTAGACGTATCGCTGAGCGGCTCACCGATCAAGGACGACAGCGGTAGCGTAATCGGCATGGCGTCGATATTGCGCGACATCACGGAGCTCAAGCAGGCCGAGCACGCGTTGCAGAAAGCGCACGATGACCTGGAAAAGCGCGTGGCCGACCGCACCGCGGAGCTGTCGCGCATCAACGCCGAGCTGGAAAAATTCGCTTATGTTGCGTCACACGACCTGCAGGAGCCGTTGCGCACGGTGATCAACTTTTCCGACATGCTGAATCGGCGCTATCAGGACAAGCTCGATGTGGACGGTCGCGAATTCCTCGGCTTCATCGTCACCGGCGTCACGCGCATGCGGCGCCTGATCGACGACCTGCTCGAATTTTCACGCACGGGCCACGAGCGCGTGGTGCGCCAGATCGTGGATTGCGAGGAGCTGCTCGGGCGCGTGCTGGCCAGTCTCGCGCAAAGCCTGGCAGAAAGCGCAGCCGTCGTCACCCACGACCCGCTGCCGAACGTGCTGGCCGACGCCGGCCAGTTGGAACAGTTGCTGCAGAATCTTGTCGGTAATGCGGTCAAGTTTCGCGGCGGGGAAAAGCCGGTCGTGCACGTGGGCGTCGAACCTGAAGCCGCCGACTGGAAGTTCAGCGTGCGCGATAACGGCATCGGCATCGATCCCCGGTTCGCCGAGCGGATTTTCGAAATGTTCCAGCGCCTGCACAGCGTCGGTAAATTCGAGGGCTCGGGCGTCGGGCTTGCAATCTGCAAGAAGATTATCGAGCGCCACGGCGGCCGCATCTGGGTCGAGTCGGTCGAAGGGCAGGGCGCAACGTTCTATTTCACGCTGCCGCGAAACTAGAGCCTCGGAGTGTGCGTTAGGAGCTGCTTCTGCGGCACGCTACACCCCTGCTTTGCCGGCCCATTCCTCGCTTTGACGGCGGGCGACGTCATGGTACGAGCCGAGCGTCCGGTGTATTTCGCGCAGCCATTCGGCATCGCTGTGCCCCGAGGTGGCTTCGGCTTGCAATGCGCTGAGCGCCTCGCTGTTGCCGAGTTGCGCGGCGTGCGTTTGCAATATTTCAAGTGTGGCCAGCACATCGCGCTGCAGCGGCAGTTTGCCGCCCCCGTCGGTGTCGATGATGGTTCCCGCCAGACCGTAGCGGCAGGCCTGAAAGCGGTTGTATTTGTAGACGAAGTAAATGTCATCCGATGACGGTGCCCCGCGTCGTGCCAACAGGTAATGCGCGAGCGTTTGCGCGTAGGCGCCGAGTTGCGCTGCGCGCTCGACGGTCAGCGGTGTATCGAGAACGCGGATCTCGACCGTGCCGTACTCTGGCTTCGGCCGGATGTCCCAGTAGAAATCCTTCATGCTGTCGACGATGCCGAAGCCGCGCATCTTCTCGAAGTAAGCGGCGAAATCGCGCCACGTGTGCACGAACGGCAGCACGCCGGACAGCGGAAACGCGCTCACCGTATTCAGGCGCGAGGACTGAAACCCGGTGTCCGCGCCCTGCTGGAACGGCGATGAGGCGGATAGCGCGATGAAATGCGGAATGTAGCGCGCGAGCGCATGCGCCAGATAGAGTGCGGAGTCGCCGTCCGGCACCCCGATATGAATATGTTGGCCGAACACCGTGAATTGCTTGGCGAGATAGCCGTAGACCTCGAGCAGGTGCTTGAATCGTTCGCTCGGGTAGATGCGGCGCTCGTTCCACTTGTGAAACGGATGCGAGCCGCCACCGGCGATGCGCACATTGAGTTGTGCCGCGGCGCGCGTGACCTGATCGCGCAGCTGGCGCAGTTCGGCGCGCAGCGTATCGAAGCCCAGGTGCACCGACGAATTCAGCTCGATCATGCTTTCGGTGATTTCGGGTTTGACCTCGCCGGGGTGCGGCGTTTTGTCCACCAGCGAAATGAGATCGATGGCGTCGCGCGCGAGATTGAAATCGCGCGAATTCAGGATCTGGAGCTCGAGCTCGACGCCGACGGACAACTGCGCTGAGGGCGTGAACTCCATTTCGGGACTCACGCCTCCTCCTGCGTTTCACCGGAGCGCCTTAGCGCAAATTGCACGGCAAGCGGGCCGATGAGCTCGAATATAAGCGCGGCGGCGAGCACGATAGCACTTAACTTTGCGTTGAAGCCGGGATAGCTGCTGCCTGCGCTGCTTGTCATCGCCAGAGCGACACCCGACATCGGCAGCAGCGCGAGGCTGAGCAGGCCGCCGCTGCCGGCTCGTATGCCGCTCAAATGGGCAAAGCTCAGCACGCCAATCGACTTGCCGACGAACCGCGCCGCGACGTATACGGCGGCCGTCGCACCGCCCGCGATGAGATCGCCGATGTGAAGAATCGCTCCGGTGGCAACGAAGAGCACGATGAAGAATATCTGGCTGAAGCGGCCCACATCCACGGGCATAACCACATGTTCGCTGTCGAGGTTTCTGACGAGCACGCCGAAGGTGAGCAGCGAAATCAGGATCGACAGCTTGAGCGCTTCAGCCGCGCCGACGAGCACCACGACGATGGCAAGCAGCAGAGCCGCATGCAGTTCCACGCGCTTGCCCAGCCATGCCGCCAGGCCGAGCGCCAGCAGGCTGGCCACCGTGCCGGCCAACAACGAACCGCTCATGAGGTACAGCGGATGCAGCACGACGACGAACCACCCGGCCTGGTATTCGCGATGTATCCACGACAGCAACATGGTGACCAGCACGAAGGCGGCGACGCTGTTGATAGCGACGAGGTTGAGCGCCCGTTCGGTCACCTGGCCCTCGGCCTTCAGCTCGCGCGCGACCAGCAGCACAATGGCGGGCGATGACGACACGCCAATGGCCGCGGCGACGGCCGCATACAACGGTTCGACGTTGACCCACACCAGCGCGGCGAACATGCAGACGAACGACAACGTGCACTCTGCCAGCGCCATCGCGGCGAGCCAGCGGTCGCGAATCAGCCATGCGATCTGAATGCGGCGTCCGAGCTCGAACAACACCAGCCCGAGTCCGATATCGATGAACACGCGCGTGTAACCGCGCATCCGCGCGTCGAGCACATCGAGCCCGCTCGCGCCGAGCACAAGTCCGATCAGCACGTAACCCGTAATGCGCGGCAGATTGAGCACGCGTCTGACGAGTTCGCCGCCCAGCGCGCCCGCGAGCAGCAGCAGGCCGAACAATGCCAGCGGATTGGCAACGAGGGGAAATTGCGGCAGGAATTCGAAATTGTTCATTGTGCGTGCGGGAGTTGGTATGACTTGAAAAAATTACCGGCTGTCTCCGGTGAAGCGTGCCCCAAATGTCGGGCGGCGACGACAGGTTAAGTCTATGACTGCTGCAACAATTCTTGACTGCCACGTGCCGCAGTCGGGCTAAAACGACACTGCGGCGGCATCGCCACTGGCGCATTATCCCTTAACCCGCTGATCAACCGCGCGGAATTTAACATGGCACGCCATTTGCATCATTAACGGCGGATCGAAGTAAATTGCGAAAGGAAACGCCGTGGATAAAACAGCAGCTTCTGATGAAATGCGATGTGCATTACTGCAGCCAGTTAACGGCGGCAGCACCGGCAGGATGCATCGGGCCAGCCGGCATGCATACGGCCCCGGCGCCCGTATCACCTATGTGGACCGCGCGATTATTCGCCAATATTTTTCCGGTAGCCGCAGATACGGCCCGCCGCGGGTTTTTCGCGCGTCGGCGAATGCCGGATTACCGCAAGACCTGGAGCGTTCATTAAGCGCGCTCGAACCGGAATTTGCGCGCGTGCTCGATGGCGCCGACGTGCTGCTCGTTGAAACAGCGACGCGCAAGGTAGTGGATGTAATGCAGAACGCCGCGGCCGGCGCGGCCCGCGCCCGCGCCGCATGCTACGTCACGACGGCGGGGACGCCATGAAAAGTCTCTTTAATTCCGCGCCTGTGAAGGTCAAGGCGTTGGCAGGGCCGTCGGGCCCGCAACTGGCGCGCACAAGTTTCGACTATCGCCGTATTCAACGCAGTCGCCCAACGGCGCGCTGGCGTGTGTTCGAGCAGATGCGTATTTTTTGATCGGCCGGGAGCAGGCGGCGCAGGTTGCGCAGAACATCGGTGGTGGCATGCCGCCGGTCAAGAGTGGCATCGAGGTCATGCGCGTGTGCGTCGGCCGGCGCTATAAGGCGGTGTAAAAATTACAACCAATGCCGCTCGCGGTCGGTTGCGCCCGGCGTCATGGAGGTTGCCACGAGTTTAGTGT
>JBDSSV010000095.1:0-2845 GCA_039928535.1 Burkholderiales bacterium | reverse complement strand
AGCGCAGCGACTAGCGGCGCAGGTGTGGCGGCGGGCACCAGTATGCCGACCCAGATTGCGCGCTCGCCATCGCACATAAAAATGCGGCGCCGCACCGTATAATTTTGTTAGTCATGGTTTTTCCTCTGCCCCCGGTCCGAGAGCAGCCAAAATTGACAAGCTAGCATGCTAAGATTCAACGACAGGAGGAAGCATGCCGTTTCTGGAACGAGCGGGCCAGCCGCGCCTGCATTACGAGCTCGACGACTTTACCGACCCGTGGAAAAAAGCGCCCTGCATCATGCTGCAGCACGGCTACGCGCGCTCGACGAAGTTCTGGCGCGCGTGGATTCCATACTTGAGCCGTTTTTACCGCGTGTTGCGGCTCGATCTGCGCGGCCTGGGCGAGTCGGGCAAGGACTTTGACCTGGCTAAAGACATCAACCTCGACGCGTATCTCAAGGACTTCACCGATCTGCTCGATCATCTGGGCATCGAGTCCGCGCATTATTGCGGGGAATCATCGGCCGGCACGCTCGGCATGGCGTTCGCGGCGGAACGTCCGCAGCGCGTGCGCACGCTCTCCGTTATCTCCGCGCCGGTCGCGATGAGCGAGGAGGACAAGATGAGCGCGCTCGGCGGCCACCCGGACCGCGTGACCGCGCTGCGCAAGATGGGCTCGCGCGGCTGGCTCGAGGCGTCTAACGCGGGCCGGCGTTTCCCCGCGAACGCCGACCCCGCGTTGCTGGCATGGACGCTCGACGAAATGGGCAAGTCGGACGTCGAAGTGCTGATCGCGATGTTCCATTTCGTGTCGAATGTCGACGCCGCGCCGTATTTGCCGAAAATCGCGGCACCCGTGCTCGCGATCTATCCGGCGGCGGGCGTTATCACCAAGGACGAGCATACTGAGTTGTTGCGTGAGAAAGTGCGCAGCCTGCGGATGGTGCGCGTGCCGCTGCAGGCGCACAGCCTGCAGATCGTGGCGCCCGCGACGTGCGCGCAGGAAGTGCTGTATTTTATTTCCCAGCATGACGGGCTTGTCTGCCGCGAGTCGTAGTCAACGGAAAGTGCTTATGAATCGTACTCTGTCCTGCCGTGGAATATTTTTGCGCCTGGTCTGCGCATGGCTGATGACGGGCGCCGCATCGGCAAGCGCTGCCGACTACCCGGAAAAGCCGGTGCGTTTCGTGGTCGGTTTCACGCCGGGCGGCCCCAGCGATCTCGTGGCGCGCCTGCTGGGGCAGAAGCTCGCCGAAATGTGGGGCCAGCAGGTTGTAATCGACAATCGCGCCGGCGCGGGCGGCAATATCGCGGCCGAACTCGTCGCCAAGGCGCCCGGCGACGGCTATACATTGCTGCTCGGCAATAACAGCATCCTCGCTACCAACGCTGCGCTTTACGGCAAGCTCGCCTACGATCCGGTCAAGGATTTCGCGCCGGTGATACTGGTCGCGTCGCAGCCGAACATCCTCGTCGTGCACCCGTCGCTGCCGGTCAGATCGGTGAAGGAATTGATAGCACTCGCCAAATCAAAACCCGGCCAGCTGAACTATGCATCGTCGGGCAGCGGCGCGGCGGCGCATTTGTCGGGCGAATTGTTCAAGACGATGGCCAGGGTCGACATGGTGCACATCCCGTATAAGGGCGCCGGTCCCGCGCTGAATGACGTGCTGGCGGGACAGGACCAGCTCATGTTCGCGACTGCGCTGTCGGTGGTGCCGCACATCAAAAGCGGCCGACTGCGCGCGCTCGGGGTAACTACGGCGTCACGCATGAAGTCGATGCCGGAGCTGCCGACGATAGCCGAGGCCGGCGTGCCGGGCTTCGAGGCGACGACCTGGCACGGCATCGTGATGCCGTCGAACACGCCAGCGGCGCTGGTGTTGCGCGTGAACGCCGATACCGCGAAAGTGCTGAATTTGCCGGACATACGCGAACGCTTCTCCAGTCTCGGCGGGGAAATCATCGGCGGCACGCCCGACGAATTCGCGGCTTACATCAAGAAAGAAATCCCGAAGTGGGCTAAAGTCGTCAGGGATTCCGGCGCGCGCGCCGATTAGTCGGTCGGACGATTCTTGTTGCCACTTTCAATCACGCATTTAATTACTATACGGAGCTGTCCATGCAACGTCTGTTCCCCGCAGTTTTTCTGATGCTCGCCGGTGTGTTCAATCCCGCTGCTGCCGCGGAGGTCAAGGTGCTGAGCGGCGGCGCGGTCGAACCCGGACTGCACGCGTTTGCCGAACTGGTGAAACGCGAGCTCGGGCATGACCTCAAGATCCAATTCAACACGACTCCGCAAATCGTGAAGCGGCTTGCCGCGGGGGACGTTTACGATATCGTCGTCGTGACGCCCCCGGTGATCGAGCAGGCGATCAAGGACGGCAAGCTCAGCGCTGACGGGCGTGCGCCGGTTGGCCGCGTCGGCGCCGGCATCATCGTGCGTAGCGCCGCATCGGCGCCTAACGTTGCAACGGTCGACGCGATGAAACAGGCGCTGCTTGCCGCGGATTCGGTGGTCTACAACTCGGCGTCCAGCGGCCTTTACCTCGACCAGCTGTTCGCCAAGATGGGCATACTCGAACAAATAAAACCGAAGACAACGCGTTACCCCGACGGCGCTTCAGTGATGGAGCACGTGATCAAGGGCAAGGGCAACGAAATCGGTTTCGGTGCGATGACCGAGATCAAGCTCTATACATCCAAGGGCCTGAAATTCATCGGCCCGCTGCCGGCGGAAGTGCAGAACTACACAACGTATGATGCCGCGATGATGAGCGGCGCACCCTCCGCCGACGCGGCGAAAGCGGTGCTGCGCCTGCTGGCAACGCCCGCGGGCAAAGCCGCGTTCGTGTCCGCCGGC
>JBDSSV010000094.1:0-4444 GCA_039928535.1 Burkholderiales bacterium | reverse complement strand
ATTTCGACCCGATGAAATTGCGCATGGCCTTCGGGCTCGCGGCTTCGCAGGGCTCAGGCGTGCGCAAGAACGTGGGCTCCATGTGCAAGGCGTTTCACGTCGGCCACGGCGTGCGCTGCGGTATTTTCTCGGTGCTGCTGGCGCAGGCCGGATTCAAAGTCGATCCCGACATCATCGAGGGCGTGGATGACAAGGGCGTCAACGGTCATGCGCGTTTCGGCATGGCCGACACGTTCAACGGCATCGGCAATTACCGTCTCGGGAAAATGACAGAGAGCCTCGGCAATCACTGGGAGCTCGCGGAAAACACGACGCTGGTGCGCATGCATCCGGGCTCAACCGCGCCGGGCGCTGCGATTGACGCGATGATAGACCTCGCGAAGAAGCACGATCTCAAGGCGGAGCAGGTCGACGTGATCGAGCTCGAATGCACGCCGCAGATGCACACTATCGCGCCTTATGCGACCGCGAACGACGGGCACAAGGCGCGCTTCTGCCTGCCGTACAGCATGGCGATATCGCTGATCGAGCGCCGTGCCGGTATTGCCGAATACACCGACGAGCGCGTCAACGGGCCGGACGTGCAGGCACTCTTGAAGCGCGTGAAAGTCATCGAGCCCGAAGACCTCAAGATGCATGTCGGCCAGTGGGGCGAGGCCGGCGTCAACTGGGGCGAAATGCGCCTTGCGGTGAAACTGAAGGACGGCCGCACTTTAAAAACGGCGCGCTCGCACGCGCGCGGTTGGTCGGAAGATCCGGCGACGTGGGACGACTTGCAAGGCAAGTACGAGGAATGCGCCGACGGCATTCTGTCGCAGTCGCAGGTGAATGAAAGTCTCGCGATGATTCACGAACTGGATCAATTGCCGAAAGTGAAGCAGTTGATGGCGGTGCTGCAGGTTTAGACGATGACGGCGTCCTCGATTTCGTCATACCCGCGCGTGAGAGCCTGCCCCGGTGGCTTTAAACCGGGGCGGGTATCCAGTTACGGTGCTTGGGTTCCCGCCTCCGCGGGAACGACGATGATAATTAGTACGTTGCTCGCGGCGTGCGTTGTAGTCACTGCATTCGCCGAATCCTATCCCTCCCGTCCCATCCGCCTGCTCGTACCATTCGCGGCGGGCGGCGGAGGCGATGTCGTCGGCAGAATCATTGCACAACGCTTGTCAGAGCAGCTCGGCAAGCCGATCGTCATCGACAATCGCGGCGGCGCTGGCGGAACTTTGGGTGTCGATCTCGCCGCGAAGGCCGCGCCCGATGGCTACACGGTATTGCTCGGCAACGTCGGGCCGATCGCGTTGAGTCCCTCGCTCTATCCGAAGCTGCCGTACGATCCGGTGCGCGACTTCGCGCCGGTCACCATGATCGCTTCGTTCCCGAACATCCTGGTCGCGAACACGAGCCTGCCATTCAAATCCGTGCAGGAGCTCGTCGCCTACGCCAAGAGCCGGCCGGGAAAACTCAATTTCGCCTCTGCCGGTGCCGGCACATCGACCCATCTCGCGGGCGAGCTATTCAAATCCGTCGCCGTCATTGACGTCGTGCACGTTCCCTATAAAGGCGGCGCCGCGGCGGTCACCGACGTGATTGGAGGTCAGGTCGCTTATTACTTCGGGACTTTGCCGAGTTCGCTGCCGCTGGCGAAGGCCGGCAAGCTGCGTGCGCTCGGTGTCACCAGTCTCAAGCGCTCGCCGGCGGCGCCCGAAGTACCGACCATCGCCGAATCAGGCTATCCCGGATTCGAGATGGCAGCGTGGTATGGGTTTCTGGTGCCGACTGGCACGCCGCGCGATGTCATAGTCAAACTCAATAGCGCAACGCGGGCTGCGTTGATGTCACCTGATGTCAGGGAACGCCTGGTGCATGAAGGCTCTGAACCCATGGGCGGCACGCCTGAGGAATTCGGAACTTACATCACATCGGAAATCGCGAAGTGGACGGCGGTGGTTAAAGCGGCCAATATTAAAGCCGACTGATTCTGCCCCCATCCCAACCTTCCCCCGCTTCGCAAGGGAAGGGGTTTTGATTCCCTCCCTTGCGCAGGCATGCGCGGGGGAGGGCTAGGGCGGGGGTGGCCCTGGCGCGATCACTTCGCGCCAAACACCCTCTTCCACTTTGCCAGATCATTGCGTATCGTCTGCGCGAATTGCTCCGGCGTCGTCGGCGCAGGTCCCTGCCCCTGAGCTTCGAGCTGCTGCACGACTGTTGAATCGGTCAGCGCAGACTGCATTACACGATTGAGTTTCGTAATTACCGCTTGCGGCGTATTGGCAGGCGCCAGCAAACCGTACCAGAACGTCGCCTCAAAGTTCGGCACGCCAGCCTCGGCAAACGTCGGAATGTCCTTGAGCGTTACGTCTCTTCTCGCGCAAGTGATCGCTATCGGCCTGATGCGCCCCGGCCCGATGGATCGTATGCTGGGCCCGCTCACAAATCCCAATTCGATTTCTCCACCCAATAGCGCGGACAGCGCTTCGCTACCGCCCTTGTACGCGACCTGCACGATGTCGATGCCCGCGAGCGATCGCAGCAATTCACCCGCAAGATGCCCGGTCGAAGCAATGCCCTGCGTCCCGTAGTTCAACTGCCCGGGCTTCGCTTTGGCCAGCGCAATGACTTCCGCGAGCGTATTCGCCGGAAAGGTCGTTCGCACTGACAAAACGTTGCACGAGGTCACGCCCATCCCAATCGGCGCGAAATCTTTCAGCGGATCGTACGGAAGCTTGATGCCCAGCGCCGGACTCACGGTAAGCGGACCTACGCTGCTCCAATAAAGCGTGTAGCCGTCAGGGTTTGCCTTCGCGACGATCTCCGCTGCAATATTGCCGCCCGCCCCGGCGCGGTTCTCGACGACGATGTTCACGCCTAACGATTCCGCCATCTTGCGGGAGATCACGCGGGCGGAAACGTCTGCCGCACCGCCGGGTGTGAAGCCGACGAGGAGACGGATGGGGCGGGTGGGATAGGGGTCGGCTGCGCTACCGTGAGCAGGGCAGAGCAGCAGGATGGACGCTAGAAAAAGAATCTGACGCAGCATCCTGAGATTGCGTGATGCATCTGGTTTCGCGGCCGTCACTATCAGACTTTCTTTGCCGCGCGCTTCATTTCGCGATAACCCATTTTGCACGTCGCTTAGCCACGTGGCAGATCGACCGTGAAAGAGAGCGCATCTTTGATCTCAGCCCGCTTGGAAATTGCAGTGAGCTTGGAAGGAGCGGAAATTTTGTCACCCTCCTGTCGCAGAAAAGTCACGTGCTTGGCCAGCGCCTCCTCCGCCATCAGTCGGGCTTCCTCAAGAGTGCTGCCCGCGCTGATGCACCCCGGCAGATCGGGAAATTCCACGCCGTATTCAGAATTCTTGTCCTTCCGTAGAAGGGCGATATAGCTGGCCATGATCAACACTCCTGATTTAATCCCGGCCATGATACTCGTCAATAGGCGCTCATCAAAGAGGATTGAAGGCCGGATTTTATGAAGTAGGGTATGCGACACGGATCGGCAATCCCGCCACAATATCTGTACGCATCACATACGCTGCGAGTTCAAAATCGTCATGGGCATTGCATCGGCCACACAGAAACACGCGATGGCGCTTGACGCCATGAACGGATGTGACTACAGTAATTACATTAATGTTTTAGTCCGGTAGGCACTCATGGAAAAAGCAGCCCGCACCGTCGAGCTCAAGGTGGTGGCGATCGGCAACTCGCGCGGCGTGCGCTTGCCGAAAGCGTTACTAGAAAAGTATGCGATCAAGAACGCGCTGGTGCTCGAAGAGCGCAGGGAGGGACTGCTGTTGCGCAGCAAGCACGACACGCGCTTGTCATGGGAAGACACGTTCAGGGAGATGGCGCTGGCCCGCGAAGACTGGAGCGATTTTGAAACCGCAGTCGCCGATGGACTCGACCGGGAAGACAAGTGGTGAGCCGTGCGATCGAGCGCTACGGCATCTATTTCGCGAATCTCGATCCCACCCGCGGCCGCGAGATCGCCAAGACGCGCCCCGTTGTAATTGTCAGTCCTGACGAGATGAATCGCCATCTCGACACGGTCGTGGCGTGTCCGCTGACGAGCACGTTGCATGCGCGCTGGCGCAGCCGTGTACAGTGTACCTGTGCCGGACGCAAGGCGGAAATCGCGGTCGATCAGATCCGCACCCTCAGCAGGGAACGTCTTGGCAGGAAGATCGGCCAGCTCGACGCGAGGGGCGCCGCGCAACTGCGGCAGGTAATTGCTGCGATGTACAGTGTTTGACGTGCTCTGGCACTTGTCGGCCGGCTTGGTGGAATCCGCTACTCCCAAGGGCGCTTTATGTTTTGGTTTGCCGTTGGAAGCACTGGCGTTTTATTTTTCGCGCCTGTATCCAGAGGCGGCGGCATGAGCAACTCACCTCAGACAATTGTCAGAATTCGATGCCAACATTCACCGAGTCGAATGTCTGCTT
>JBDSSV010000093.1:0-2567 GCA_039928535.1 Burkholderiales bacterium | reverse complement strand
GGTCTTCGACCCTGCCTTTTTTATTTCGGTGCTCGCGCGCGGCAACCCGACGCGATTGCCGGTCAGAAATTCAGAATCGCGGACACTCTGAACGAGCGCGGCTCGGTCGGGTGGAAGTGAATGTCGTTGACCGGTGCGGCCTCGCCGCGTAGTTGCGAGGTATAGGCATAGTCTATCTGGCTTGCCTGGCGGTTGAGCAGATTGAAAACATCGAGCTGGACGCGCGTTTTTTTATCGAACTTGTAACCGATCCGCCCCGACAGCAACGTGGTCGAATTTGAGCGCAATGTATTGTCCTCTATCAGCGGCCGCGGACCAAAATATCGAAGCCGCATGCTCCCGTAATAAGGTCCGCGATTGTCCACCGAGGCAGTAAAAGTCGCCACGCCTTCGATCGACCCGGGCACGCGGTCTCCCACCCGCGCCACGTCGATGTCCGAAAAGCGGGCGCGCGTAAATGCAATGTCAGCATCCAGTACCAGCCACGGCACCGGCGCGTAAAGATTCGAAAATTCGAAACCGACGCGCCGGCTCGGGCGGCCGCTGTCTGCCGTGGTCCCGGCGTCGCCCTGAAACAGCAACTCGGACCGAATATCGAGCGCGAACACGGCGAGCGAACTTTGCAAATGAGGAACGATCGCCGTGCGCACACCGACTTCATAGCCAGTCGCCCGCACGAGCAGGGCCTCGCGCGTGGCAGCATTCGCCGGATTTTTCGGGTCGACGCTGATCGTCGCGCCGCGCAGATCGTTGCTGTGAAAGCCGCGGCCGTAATTGACGTAGTACTCGGTTTTCGCCCACGGACCGAACACCAGCGATAGCTTTGGACTGATCATATGGTCAACGGCATTGCCCGAATTCAACGGGTTGTCACTGGCGACCTTCCCGTTGTAAAAATCTGCACGCAGGCCGGCGACGGCGCGGAACCAGTCGTTCCAGCGCAGGCTGTTCTGATAGTACGGCGACAAGCTCGTCTCCACGACGTGATCGCTGCGCGTCGTGCCTGTGCGTACACGCTGCACGGTGTTGAACAGCCCGACGTTGATGTTGTCGTTGCGCACCTGCACGCCAAATGTATTTTCGACATCGCGGCCGCCCCACTTGCCGAACAAAGTGTGCTTCGCGTTGAGGCCCGTCGTCACCCGCTGGTCGGTCTGCTCGAACTGGTCGCCGTTGACCGGGTCGTCCTGAAAAAAAGTAAAGTTGTTCCACAGATTGAGCTTGCTGCGGATGACGTAAGCATTCGCGGATGTCGCGGAGTTCTGCCCTGTCCGGTTCCATGCGCCTGACAAGCTGTAACGGCTCGAGTCGCCGCCGTCGCTTGGATTGAGCGTATCGAATCGTCCGATCAAACCGGCATCGACCGCGCGTTTTGGTATCTGATTAGTCGCGTTCCATGTACCCTGGTACGCCATCGCCGTCAGGTTGAAGCCGTTCTGCGCGGTGCCTTGCGCGTAACGCATCATGCCGCTGAACTTGCGGTAATTGTCGGGCCGCGTCCACGGGCCGTCGTTATGCAACACTTCAAGCGCGTAAAGCAGATTGCCGCTGCCGACGCGAGGCGAGTCGGCGAGCAGAAACCGCCGGTAACCGTCTTTGCCGGCGCCGAGTTCACCTATGCCTCTTTCAAGGCGGTTGGGCAACTGCAGATGCATGGCGCCCGCCGCGGAGAAATCTCCCTCTTCGGCATAGTACGGGCCTTTCTTGTATTGCAGGCCGCCGACGACGTCGGTAATCAGAAAGTTAAGATCGCTATAACCCTGGCCGTGCCCGTGCGTGCGCTGATTGACCGGCATACCGTCCACGGTGATGGCGAGATCGGTGCCATGGTCGAGGTTGATACCGCGCAGGAAATACTGGTTCGCTTTCCCTTCACCGCTATGCTGAGTAACGATCAGGCCGGGCGCGGCTTCGAGAATTTCGCCCGGACGGTAATTGGGCCGCGCGTCGAGTTGCTGGCGCGTCACCGTGCCCTGATTGGCCGAATCCGCGGTGCCGATAAGACTATCGGCGGCATCGATGACGTCGACGGTGTCCAGCGTCTGCACGCCGGCCGCACACAACGCCGACGCGCAACACAGGCCCGCAAGCATCGCAAGCACCTGCACCGCCTGACGCGGCCGGCGATCAATACGCCTCACGACTAATTCTGGAGATGGAAACGGATCGGCACGTCGACCGGGTGCGCTATCGGCGTATCGCCACGGCGCGCCGCCACGAACGTCCAGCCCTGCACTGCCTTCAATGCAGCCTCGTCGAGCAAAGCAGCGCCCGAGGATTGCGCGATCACGATTTTTTCGGGCGCGCCGCGCGCGCTGACGTCCACGCGCAGCAGCACAACGCCTTCGAGGCCCAGCTTGCGCGCGATCGGCGGATAAGCAGGCCGCGGATTGCTGAGATATGCGACGTTGAAATGTGGCGGTTCCACAGCATCCGCGCGGCCTGGCGCGCTGACCGCAGCGGGCGCTTTTGCGAGGACCATCGGCGCTGGCGGCGCCTCCGCCACTGGTGCGGGCACCGTCACGGCTGGCGCCGCTTCAACCCGCTCGACGGCGATCAGGCTCGGC
>JBDSSV010000092.1:0-11425 GCA_039928535.1 Burkholderiales bacterium | reverse complement strand
GCGGCGAATCCCGGAAAGATTTCCACGCCGAGGCTTTCCGCCTGCTGGCCAAGCCAGCGGCAGACGTTGCCCAGGCTGATGACGTAGTTGCCGTGATTCTGGAAACAACCGGGCAGCATGAAAGTCGGCACCTTGAACGACGATTTTTCCGTGAGGAACAGAAAACGGTCTTCGCTCACCGGCGCGTTGAGGGGCGCGTTCAACTCCTGCCAGTTCGGGAACAGTTCGGCAATCGCGCGCGGATCCATCACCGCGCCTGACAGGATGTGCGCGCCAATCTCGGAACCTTTTTCGACTACGCATACGCCGATCTCATGACTGCGCTCTGCCGCAAGTTGCTTGAGCCGGATCGCGGCCGCCAGGCCGGCAGGCCCGCCGCCGACCACCACCACGTCATACTGCATCGATTCGCGTTCGCTCACCGGGGAGTCCTTTGCATTTCGTGTATCAGTGGCACAATTTTATACCGTCGCATCACGGCACGGAAAATCACGCGGATTGCAGGATATGCCGCGCGCAGGTGATGCCGCTCCTGACGGCGGACTCGATCGTCGCGGGATAGTCGCTCGCCGTATAGTCACCGGCGAGGTAAAAATTTTTCAGCGGCGTGACTTGCGGAGGCCGCCGCACTCCCGGCGTGCACGCGAAGGTCGCGCGTTTTTCCGCAATCACGCGCGTCCACAGCGGATCGGGCAAATTGCCGACCTGCTGCTGCAATTCCCGGTGCACGCGCAATCCGAGTTCATCCTGCGTCAGTTGCTGGTGTTCGCCGGCGGCGCTGATCACGGCGCCGATAAGTCCGCGCTGTCCGCACAATACTTCGCGGTCGAATGCCCAATGCACGACTCCTTGCGTCAGTCCGAGCATGGGGAAGGGCAGCTTTACTGATGTGGGATATTGCAACCATACAGAGTGTATGGGCTGGTACTGCAAACGTTCGATGGCGGCGGCGATCTCGGACAGCGCCGTAATGCCGATCAGGAAAGCATTGACCTGGTGCGGCGACATGGCGCAGATGACATGGCTAAAGCGCGTGCGCTCGTTGTTCGCCGCGACTTCGAATGCGTCCGCGGCAGGATCTATCGCGGTCACGCGCTGCGCGCGCAGCACTTTGCCGCCATGCCGCTCGACGAAAGTCGCGGCAGGATCGGGAAATAACGCCGTCAGGTCGACCCGCGCGAGCACGAGATCGCTGGCCGCGCGCGTAGTATCCAGGCTGTCGCGCAGCACGTTGAGGAAGACCTGTGCCGAAGCGCCGGCGGGCGGAGTATTGAGCGCTGCCACGCACAACGGGCGCCACAGAACACGGCGCAGTTTTTCGCTCTGGTCATGCTGCTTCAACAGGAGCTCTACGCTGATGTCCTGCTCAAGCGAATAACGTTTCGCGCGCAAAGCAGCCAGGAAGCGCGCCGCGGAAAATTTTTCCGCAAGGCTCAATCCCTCGGCGCGCAATAAGCCGCTTAGCAGGTGCAGCGGCGCCGGCAGGCGCGCCGCGCGCAAGTGAAATTCGCTCTGCACGTGCCACGCAAGCGGCATGCGCAATAGCGCTTGCGTGTGTGCCGGGTTTACCAGCTCTATCAGGCGCAGCGTTTCCGCATAAGCGCCGATCAGGATGTGCAGCCCGTTGTCGAGCGCCACGTCGCGGTAGATTACGCGCCGCGCGCGTCCGCCCAGCTCGCCCGCTGCTTCAAATACCGTGACCGCCACGCGCCGCTCGGCAAGGGTTGCCGCCGCTGCCATGCCCGCGTAACCGCCCCCAATGACCGCGACATGCGTAGTGGAACCCGCGGCCACCGGTTAGTCGAGCTTTAAACCGGTATCGCGAATGAACTTCGTCCATTCGGCGACTCCCGCCGTACGGGCGGCGGGATTTTCAAAACGCATAGCGCCGTAAGCCGCCGTCCACCGGCATGACTGTCCCGGTGATATAGCCGGAGATCGGCGAGGCGAGGAACACGGCGAGGCACGCGAGCTCTTCGGGCTCTCCATAGCGGCCCACCGGAATTTCGTCCGCCGACTGCTTGGCGCGGAATTCGGGCGTGTATTTGCGGCGGATCTGCTCGCTCATGATGCGTCCCGGCGGAATGCAGTTCACCGTAATGCCGTGCTGGCCGACTTCGCGCGACAAGCCCTTGGCCCAGCCGTGCATCGCGGCCTTGGCGGATGTCGCGGCGAGCAGGCCGTCGGGCTCGGACTTGCCGGTGATATTGATGATGCGCCCCCACTTGTGTTTCATCATGTTGGGCAGCACGGCGTGCGTGAGCTGGCGCACGCGGATGAAGTTGAGTGTCAGCACTTCGCTCCATTCCGATTCCGGCGCGTCGACCGGGATCGCCGGGCGGCTGCCGCCGGCGCAGTTGATCAGGATGTCGATTTGGCCGAGCCCGTTGAGCGCGTCCTGCGCGAGTCTTTGCGCCGAGCCTTCTTCCATCACGTCGACGACCGCGATTTGCGCCTGCGTGCCGCCGGCGGCGACGATTTCGTTCGCGAGCGCATCGAGCAACTCGCGGCGGCGCGCGGCGATGCAGATTTTCACGCCTTCGGCGGCGAGGCCCTTGGCAATCGCGCGGCCTATACCCTGGCTCGCGCCGGTGACGAGCGCCGTTTTTCCTTTCAGTCGCAGATCCATTTTGTATTCCTTATCGCAGTTGATGCACTTTCATATTTTACCTTTCCGCGAAATCAGCCTGTGATCCATGTGCGCCAGGCAATCCATAACTTGCGCAAAGGCGTCAGCGAAGTCCGCTGGGTGAGCACGCGCATGCCGTCGTTACGGATTTCGTCGAGCAGCGTCCGATAGATGGCAGCCATGACGAGGCCCGGACGCTGCGCTTTGCGGTCGCCCGCGGGCAGCGCCGCGAAGGCGTCGCGATAATAGCCGAGCGCGCGCGCGACCTGGAATTCCATCAGTTCACGGAACTGCGGTGTCGCGCGCGCGTGCATGATGTCGGCTACCGGCACATTGAAGCGCGCGAGTTCGTCCACCGGCAGGTAGACGCGGTCGCGGCGCGCATCTTCGCCTACGTCGCGGATGATATTGGTCAATTGAAACGCGATGCCGAGATTCTCCGCATAGACCAGGGTGCGCGGATCGGTGTAGCCGAATATTTCGGCGGACAGCAGGCCGCCGACACCCGCGACGCGATAGCAATAGAGCTTCAGCGCGGCGAAATCGGCGTAGCGGTGCTGCGTCAGATCCATTTCCATGCCGTCGATGATTTCCAGCAGCCGTTCCTGCGGCAGCGTGAAAGCCGCGATGACGGCTGCCAGAGCCTGCGCGACCGGATGCCGCGCCTGGCCCGTGTATATCGCCGCGACTTCGGTGCGCCACCATGCGAGCTTGGTGCGCGCGACGTCGATGTCCGTACATTCGTCGACGACATCGTCGACTTCACGGCAGAACGCGTACAGCGCGGTGATAGCGCGCCGGCGCGGCAGCGGCAGGAACAGAAAGCTGTAGTAGAAACTCGAGCCGCTTTGCGACGCCTGCTGCTGGCAATATTCGTCGGGAGTCACGATTATGCGGGCTTCAACGGAGCGTGAAAGTGCGGGCGAACATCGACACCCAGTCCGCGGAGCGTAGCACGGGTCGCCTCCGAAACACGTCGTAACCCGCGGTTTCGATCTTGCTCAATATGCGCTCGCCGCCGGCAATAATCATGCGCATTTCGAGTCCGACGCGGCCCGTGAGGACGCGGCCGAGCGGCGCGCCGTCGAGCAGCATGCGCCGCGTGCGCGCAACCTCGAACGCCATGAATGCGCGCCAGGCGTCATTCACTTCCTGCTTGGCGATCTGCGTTTCCGCGATTCGAAAGCGCGCCAGCTCGTCCTGAGGAATGTAAATGCGGCCGTTGGCAAAATCGATCGCAATGTCCTGCAGGAAGTTGATGATCTGCAGCGCCGAGCAGATATTGTCCGACCAGGCGTTGTTTTGCGGCGTGGCAGCACCATATAGAACCAGCAGGAGGCGGCCGACCGGATTTGCCGAGCGCCGGCAATAGTCGAGCACGTCGGGAAGATCCGCATAGCGTTTTTTCGTTACGTCCTGCGCGAAAGCCGATAGCAGATCGTGGAAGAGGCCGACCGGCAGCTGTCTCTCGGCAATCAACGCTGCGAGTTCCCGGAACAGTGCAACGTCCGGCCGCCCGCCGCTTTCGATATTGCGCAATTGGCCGCCGTAGCCGGCGAGCAGCGCCAGTCGTTCGTCGTCGGGCAAGTCGCCTTCATCGGCGAAATCGTCGGCCGTGCGTGCAAAGCGATAGATGAGTTCTACCGGCCGGCGCAAATGCGCGGGCAACAGCACCGACGCAACAGGAAAATTTTCGTAGTGGTCGATAGTCACTCGCGTGGCCGGGGAAACAACCGGAATTACAACGGCTTAACGGGTTAGCGCTCGCCACTCGATCGGTATTCGAAGCTGACGGACGAGGGTAATTATATTACAATCAAAGTGTTGCGAAAGTGGCGGAATTGGTAGACGCACCAGATTTAGGTTCTGGCGCCGAAAGGCGTGGGGGTTCGAGTCCCTTCTTTCGCACCAGAGCCGATTCAATCGGACATTCGGGCAATTTTATAGTGCAGACAGCAAGGAACTCAGGAAGAAACATGGCAGCAACTCTGGAAAATATAAGTCAGCTCGAGCGGCGCATCAATATTGCGCTGCCTTCTCAGGAAATCAACAGCGAGGTGCAGACGCGCCTCAAGCAGCTCGCCCGCAACGTCAAAATGCACGGCTTTCGTCCGGGCAAGGTGCCGATGAAAGTTGTCGCCCAGCAATACGAGGACCAGGTGCGGCGCGAAGTGCTCGGCGACAAGCTGCAAAAAAGTTTTGGCGATGCGATCCGCGAGCAGAACCTGAAGGTCGCGGGCTACCCGAGGTTCGAGCCCAAGGCCGAACTCGGCAGTGTGGAGCAGGTCGAATTCAGCGCAACTTTCGAAATCTATCCGGAAGTCACCGCTAGCGACATGGGCAGAGTCGTCATCAAGCGGCCGCAGACTTCAGTCAGTGCTGCCGAAGTCGACAAAACGTTGCAAATCATGCGCAAGCAGCGCGCGATCTATGAGCCGGCCGCGCGACCGGCGGAACTCGGCGACAAGGTAACGATCGATTTTGCCGGCAAGATCGGCGGCGAGCCCTTCGAGGGCGGCAAGGGCGACGATTTCACGCTGACTCTCGGCGAAGGTCGCCTGCTCAAGGACTTCGAGAACCAACTCGTCGGCCTGCAAGCGGGCGATGCCAAGACATTTGAAATACGTTTTCCGGAAGACTATCATGGGAAAGAATTAGCTGGAAAAACCGCTACTTTCGAAGTTAAGTTAAAGCAGGTTGCAGGAGCGAAGCTGCCGCCGGTTGACGCGGATTTCGCGAAAGCGCTGGGCGTGGCGGATGGCAATCTGGAGACGATGCATCGCGAGGTGCGTGAGAACCTGGAGCGTGAAGTGAAGCGCCGGATCGGCGCCCGCGTGAAAGACCAGATCATGCAGGCGCTGATCGACACGACCAAAGTCGAAGCGCCGAAGTCGCTGGTCGAACTGGAGATCGAGCGCATGCAGGCGGCGGCGCAGCAGGACCTGACGGCGCGCGGAGTCAAGTCGAAAGACATGCAGCTGCCGCGCGAAATTTTCGAGCCGCAGGCGCAGCGCCGCGTGGCGCTGGGTTTGATACTGGCGGAAGTGGTCAAGACGCACGGCTTGCAGGCCACTCCTGAACAGGTGCGGGCAATGGTGGAAGAGCAGGCGCAAAGCTATGAGCAGCCGGAGCAGGTGGTGAAGTGGCACTACCAGTCGCCCGAGCGATTGCGCGAGATTGAAGCGATGGTGGTCGAAGAAAACGTCGTTGCCTGGGCGCTGGCGACCGCGCAAGTTGAAGACACAGCGACCGAACTGGACGATTTGATGGAGACCAACAAATGATGCAGCCTGACTGGCAGCGCAACGGCATGGAGCCGCAGGGCCTCGGCCTGATTCCGATGGTCATCGAGCAAAGCGGCCGCGGCGAGCGCGCGTATGATATTTACTCGCGCCTGCTCAAAGAGCGCGTGGTTTTCCTGGTCGGCCCGGTCACCGAAGTGACTGCCAACGTCATAGTTGCGCAGTTGCTGTTTCTCGAATCGGACAATCCCGACAAGGACATCTCGTTCTACATCAATTCGCCGGGCGGCTCAGTTTCGGCGGGGATGGCGATCTACGACACGATGCAGTTCATCAAGCCCGACGTTTCGACGTTGTGCGTCGGCCAGGCTGCCAGCATGGGCTCCTTGCTGCTGGCGGCCGGCGCCAAAGGCAAGCGCTTTTGCCTGCCTAATTCGCGGGTGATGATCCATCAGCCGATGGGCGGCTTTCAGGGGCAAGCATCGGACATAGAAATCCACGCGAAGGAGATTCTTTTCCTCAAAGGCCGGCTCAATGAAATCATGGCCAAGCACACCGGCCAGAAGATCGAAACGATCGAGAAAGACACCGATCGCGACAACTTCTTGTCAGCTGACCAGTCGGTGCAGTACGGGTTGGTCGACAAAGTGCTGGTCAACCGAACGGATTCCGCGAAATAATGTCCCACAATACGGGCCTATAAGGAAAACATCGTATGTCAGACAAGATCGGCGGCGAAAAACTGCTGTATTGCTCGTTCTGCGGCAAGAGCCAGCACGAGGTGCGCAAGCTCATCGCAGGCCCGTCGGTGTTCATCTGCGATGAATGCATCGAACTGTGCAACGACATCATCCGCGAGGAAACCCAGGGCGAGCACGGCACCAAGGGCGCCAAATCCGATCTGCCCGTTCCGCACGAAATCCGCGAGATTCTCGATCAGTACGTGATCGGCCAGGACCTCGCCAAGAAAATTTTGTCGGTCGCCGTTTACAACCACTACAAGCGGTTGAAGAACCTGACCAAGAACGACGACGTCGAGCTCGCCAAGAGCAACATCCTGCTGGTGGGGCCGACCGGATCGGGCAAGACGCTGCTCGCGCAGACGCTCGCGCGGCTCCTGAACGTGCCGTTCGTGATGGCGGACGCGACCACGCTCACCGAAGCCGGGTATGTGGGCGAAGACGTCGAGAACATCATCCAGAAACTGCTGCAGAAATGCGATTACGATGTCGAAAAGGCGCAGCGCGGCATCGTCTATATCGACGAAATCGACAAGATTTCGCGCAAATCGGACAACCCGTCGATTACGCGCGACGTGTCCGGCGAAGGCGTGCAGCAGGCGCTGTTGAAGCTGATCGAAGGAACGATTGCGTCAGTGCCGCCGCAGGGCGGGCGCAAGCATCCGAACCAGGAATTTGTGCAGGTCGACACGACCAACATACTGTTCATCTGCGGCGGTGCATTCGACGGGCTGGATAAAGTCATACGCGCGCGTTCGGAAAAAGGCGGCATCGGTTTCGGCGCGGAAGTCAAAAGCCGCGATAACCGTAAGGACGCCACCAAGGTGCTGCGCAGCGTGCAACCTGAGGACCTGATCAAGTACGGGCTGATTCCGGAGTTCGTCGGCCGGCTGCCGGTCGTGGCGACGCTGGAAGAGCTCGACGAAGTCGCGCTGATTCAGATCCTGACCGAGCCCAAGAATGCGTTGTTGAAGCAGTACCAGAAAATGTTCGCGATGGAAGGCGTGGAGCTCGAGGTACGCGACGCGGCCCTGAAAGCCGTCTCGCGCAAGGCGCTCGAACGCAAGACCGGCGCGCGCGGCCTTCGCTCCATACTCGAGCAGACCTTGCTGGACACCATGTTCGACCTGCCCTCGCTTGATAACGTGATCAAGGTTGTCGTCGACGAAGGCTCAATCGGCACAGATACACGGCCTATCCTTATCTATTCCGACCAACCCAAGGTAGCGGGTTCGGTATAATTCCCTCATGAACCCTGACCCGCGCCGGAAACCTACCGCGGGCAGGCGTCGCTTCTTGCATTGCCGGGGTTCGCCCCCAACACTGTTGTATATCGCCTTTTTCTTGTACATCACTCAGGTAGACCGATATGTCCATTTCCAATGACCAGGTGACGAATATGGTGCAACTGCCGCTCTTGCCCTTACGCGACGTCGTGGTATTTCCGCATATGGTCATTCCCCTGTTCGTGGGACGCCCCAAATCGATCAAGGCGCTCGAGACCGCGATGGAGGCGGGCAAAAGCATAGTGCTGATCGCGCAGAAATCGGCGGCCAAGGACGAGCCGGCGCCGGAAGACCTGTATTCGATCGGCACGGTCGCCAATATCCTGCAGATGCTGAAACTGCCGGACGGCACGGTTAAAGTGCTGGTCGAGGGCAGCCAGCGCGCGCATATCAACCAGGTAGTCGACGCGACAACGCATTTCACGGTCGAGGCGACGCCGATTGCCGCGGACAACGAAATCACGGCCGAAGTCGAAGCGATGCGCCGCACGCTGGTCGCGCAGTTCGACCAGTACGTGAAGCTGAACAAGAAAATCCCGCCCGAGATCCTGACCTCGTTGTCCGGCATAGACGAGCCGGGCCGCCTCGCCGACACGATAGCCGCGCATCTGCCGCTGAAACTCGAGCAGAAGCAGGAAGTGCTCGAAATGTTCGCCGCCAAGAAGCGGCTCGAGCACCTTTTGACGCTGATCGAAGGCGAGCTCGACATCCTGCAGGTGGAGAAGCGCATCCGCGGCCGCGTCAAGCGCCAGATGGAGAAAAGCCAGCGCGAGTATTACCTGAACGAGCAGGTCAAGGCGATTCAGAAAGAGCTGGGCGAGCTCGAAGAGGGCGCGGACCTCGACGACATGGAGAAGCGCATCAAGTCCGCGCACATGCCGAAGGACGCACGCAAGAAGGCCGACACCGAATTCAAGAAGCTGCGCCTGATGTCCCCGATGTCGGCGGAGGCGACGGTGGTGCGCAACTACATCGATGCCATCGTGTCGCTGCCGTGGAAAAAGAAGAGCAAGATCAGCACCGATCTGGTGAAAGCCGAGGCGGTGCTCGACGAAGACCACTACGGTCTGGAGAAGGTCAAGGAACGCATCGTCGAGTACCTCGCCGTGCAGCAGCGCGTGGACAAGATGAAAGCACCCATCCTGTGCCTCGTCGGCGCGCCGGGCGTGGGCAAGACCTCGCTCGGCCAGTCGATCGCGCGCGCGACCAACCGCAAGTTCGTTCGCATGTCGCTGGGCGGCGTACGCGATGAAGCCGAGATCCGCGGCCATCGCCGTACCTATATCGGCTCCATGCCGGGCAAGATTCTGCAGAACATGACCAAGGTCGCGGTGCGCAATCCGCTGTTCCTGCTCGACGAAGTCGACAAGATGGGCATGGATTTCCGCGGCGACCCGGCGAGCGCGCTGCTCGAGGTGCTCGATCCCGAGCAGAACCACACGTTTGTCGACCACTACATCGAGGTCGAGTACGACCTGTCCGACGTGATGTTCGTGGCGACTGCCAACACACTGAATATCCCGCCGGCGCTGCTCGACCGCATGGAAGTGATACGACTGTCGGGCTATACCGAGGACGAGAAGGTGCATATCGCCATTCATCACCTGCTGCCCAAGCAGATGAAAAACCACGGCTTGAAGCCGGAGGAGATTACGGTCTCCGAGAGCGCGGTGCGCGACATCATTCGCTACTACTCGCGCGAGGCCGGGGTGCGCAGCGTGGAGCGCGAGGTCTCGAAGATCTGCCGCAAGGTGGTCAAGATGCTGGTCGTGCGCAGGGGCGAAACGGCACTCAAAAAGGTCGCCGTCAATGCGCGCAACCTCGACAAATTCCTGGGTGTGCGCCGCTATACCTTCGGGCTGGCGGAGAAGAACAACCAGATCGGCCAGGTCACGGGTCTGGCGTGGACCGAAGTCGGCGGCGAGCTGCTTACGATAGAAAGCTCGGTCATGCCGGGCAAGGGCAAGACGATCACGACCGGCAAATTGGGCGAAGTCATGCAGGAATCGATCCAGGCCGCGCTGTCGGTCGTGCGCAGCCGCTCGCGCAGGCTAGGGATTGCCGAGGATTTCTACCAGAAAAATGACATTCACATACACCTGCCCGAAGGCGCGACGCCGAAAGACGGTCCGAGCGCCGGCATCGGCATCTGCACCGCGATGGTGTCGTGTTTTACGGGCATTCCGGTGCGCGCGGACGTCGCGATGACGGGTGAAATCACTTTGCGCGGTGAAGTGCTGCCGATCGGCGGCCTGAAAGAAAAGCTGCTCGCGGCGCATCGCGGCGGCATCAAGACCGTCCTCATCCCGCAGGAGAACGTTAAAGACCTCGCGGAAATACCTGACAACATTAAGAACCGGCTCGACATTCATCCGGTGAAATGGATCGATCAGGTGCTGGAAATGGCGCTCGAACGCAAGCCCGAGGCGCTCGCCGACAAGGCGGAAGTTCCGCCCGTGCCGGCAGTGCAGCAAGCCAACGCGCCCGCCATCAAGCATTGAAACGGTGGTGTGAAAAATCGAGGTGTGACAATTTACACACCTTGATCTTGATGAACGCGCATATTTACAAGCTATGGCTTGACACCGCGTTTTCGCGCTTGCTATAAATCATCTACAAGAACTGCGGCCCGGCACGGCGTGAAAACGCCTGCCGGGCTTTTATTCCAGCCTGTGGATTTCACGCCGGCTTTGTTGAAAATTTAAAAGGGGATTTACGTGAATAAAGCGGAACTGATTGAGTCTGTCGCGAAATCCGCCGATATCTCCAAGGCGTCCGCCGAGAAGGCGCTCGATGGGGCGTTGGGCGCGATCAAGGGGGCGCTGAAAAAAGGCTCAAGCGTGACCTTGGTGGGGTTCGGCACTTTCAAGGTCGGCAAACGCGCGGCGCGTACCGGCCGTAACCCGCGCACGGGAGAGGAAATCAAGATCAAGGCGGCATGCGTGCCGAAGTTCAGCGCTGGCAAGGCTCTGAAAGATGCGGTAAACTAGCGCCCGCTCAGAAGTTCGAAGCGTAGTTCAAGCGAATTCGAAGATTTCACTTTGGGGTAGATGCGCGGCGCGCATCTACCCCAAATTCGTCGTAGCAGGCGTTTTGGCGTTGCGCGAGGTCACGGGTGCTTAGCTCAGTTGGTAGAGCGTCGCCCTTACAAGGCGAATGTCGGCGGTTCGAACCCGTCAGCACCCACCAGCTTGGGTAGTGCTGAATGGTAAATTTTGAATGTTAAATGTTGAGTTTGCGGGGTGGCAATTGAGTCAATATTTAAAATTCAACATTCAAGATTGTTTCAAGGAGTGGTAGTTCAGTTGGTTAGAATACCGGCCTGTCACGCCGGGGGTCGCGGGTTCGAGTCCCGTCCACTCCGCCAGACCCACAAAGGCGAACTGTGTTCGCCTTTTTTTTGGCGCGCGCACCGCGCGCCTGGATTCGGGCGCGTCGCACGATGTGGCGCGCCTTTGGTTGCATGTACGCATCATTTGCCGCGGTGAGCTGACCTATGTTCGATCTCGTCAACAAACACAAACGAAT
>JBDSSV010000091.1:0-3639 GCA_039928535.1 Burkholderiales bacterium | reverse complement strand
AGCCGCGTCCCGAATTCGACAAAGGCGTGAGCGGCCTCATCAAATGAGCTGCCGCAGCGATTCCAACGCAATTTTTACGAACATTATGGACGGGCAAAAATCATGACTCCGATACGCTTGATACGCGCGCTGCTGTTGCTGCTTGCCATCGCCTTCGCTTGCGGCGCGCAAGCGCAGAATCAAAAAACCGCCCAGCCGGAGTACCAGTTGGGCAAGGGCGACAGCATACGTGTCGTGATTTTCCAGAACCCGGATCTCACCGTGGAAACGCGCGTGACCGAGAACGGCACCATCAGCTACCCACTTGTCGGCTCGGTGAACATTGGCGGCCTGACGATACCCGCCGCCGAGCGGGCGATCGGCAAGGCCCTCAGCGACGGCGGTTTCATCCAGAAGCCGCAGGTCAACATCGTCCTGCTGCAAAACCGCGGCAACCAGGTGTCGGTATTGGGCGCCGTTATTCGTCCGGGGCGTTTCCCGCTTGAAACCTTCGACATACGCGCATCTGAAATGATCGCCATCGCCGGCGGCATTGCCGCGACGGGTTCCGACACGGCCATCCTGACGGGACTGCGCGACGGCAAACCGTACCGTAAAGAAATCGACGTTGCCGGCATGTTTCTCGACAACAAGCTCGACAATGATGTCATCGTTGCGGGCGGCGACGTGATCTACGTCTACCGTATGCCCGTGTATTACATCTACGGCGAAGTGCAGCGGCCGGGGTCGTCGCGCATCGAGCGCGGCATGACGGTACGCCAGGCGATGGCGCAAGGCGGCGGACCCACCGCGCGTGGTACGGAGCGGCGCCTGCGGCTGTATCGTCGGAGTGCCGGCGGTGCGGTCGAGATGTCGGTCCCCAACCTCAACGATGCGATTCAGCCGGACGACGTGCTGTACGTGAACGAAAGCATATTTTAAGGAACGAGCCATGGATCCGCTGCAACTTTTGCTTATTCTGCGCGCGCACTACAAGGTCGTGCTGGCAGTCGCGCTTCTGACCATGGCGATCGCGCTGGGGGTCAACGAACTGTTGCCGAAGAAATATACGGCGACGACGGCGGTGCTGGTCGATATTAAGTCACCCGATCCGGTCGCCGCGCTGTTCGCGCCGGCGAGCCTCGCGACGCAGGTCGATATCATCAGCAGCGAGCGCGTCGCGCAGCGCGTCGTGCGCACGCTGGGCCTTGCCGAAGGCGCGAAAGTGCGCGAGCAATGGATGAAAGCGACCGAGGGCAAAGGTACCGTCGAAACGTGGCTCTCCGGATTGCTGCTGGGCGGACTCGCGGTGGCGCCGTCGCGCGACAGCAACATTGTCAATATTTCGTATACCGGCGGCGACCCGGCGTTTGTGGCGGCGGTCGCCAACAGTTTCGCGCAGTCGTATATCGACGTCACGATCGAGCTCAAGGTCGACCCGGCGCGCCAGTACGCGCGCTGGTTCGGCGAGCAGGGCAAAACACTGCGCGACAGTCTCGAAAAGGCGCAGTCGAAGGTGTATGCGTTCCAGCAGCAGAAAGGCATCGTTTCGCGCGAAGAAAAACTCGATACGGAAGGGGCCAAGCTGAGTGAGCTCACCACTCAACTGGTCAAAGTTCAGTCCGAAACCAACGACGCGCGCAGCAAACAGCGCTCGGGCAACGATACGCTGTCCGAGGTCAGGACTGACGCCGTCGTCGCCGGCCTGCGCAGCGAAATCGGCAGGCAGGAAGCTAAGCTGCAGGAGGCCGGCATCAATCTCGGCAGCAATCATCCGCAGTATTTGCGCATGCAATCCGAACTCGCCGCGCTCAAGCAGAGGCTCGAAGTGGAAACCGGCCGGGTGTCCAGCGGCTTTGTCGCCGCCAGCACGGTCGGCAGCGACCGTGAAGCCAAGCTCAGATCGGCGATTGATGTGCAGAAAAGAAAATTGCTCGATATCAGAAGTGAGCGCGATCAACTCGCGGTATTGCAGCGCGACGTCGACGCGGCAAAGAACGCCGACGACGAGGTCGCCAAACGCCTTACCGAAACGAACCTCGCCAGCCATGCGACGCAGGCCAACGTGTCCGTGCTGACGCCGGCGATGGCGCCGATCGCGCCGTCGTTTCCGAAGCCGCTGGCCAAGACTCTCGTCATGGCTATCGGCCTTGGCATATTTTGCGGCCTCGCCTCGGCGTTCCTGCTCGAAATGCTGAGCCGGCGCATCCGGTCGGCCGCCGACCTCGCCACTGCATTGCCGTTGCCCCTGCTGGGGGTGATCACACGCAACAAGCGCCGCTACCGCCTGCTCCCTGCATTGCGGAGTTCACCTGCCCTTATTGCGAGGTAACGCATGAATCTCGGACGCAGCAACGTTATTTCCACCGCGACCGTAAATCACGCGTTGACGCGCAATGACCGCTCGATCGGCGCGATCCTGATCGACGCGGGCCGCCTCAAGCCCGAGGCGGCGGAAGCCATCCTGCGCGCGCAGCGCGAGCAGGGACTGCGCTTCGGCGACGCCGCGATGCAGCTCGGTCTGCTGACGCAGGCCGACATCGAGTTTGCAATTTCCCTGCAGTTCGACTATCCGTATCTGCTGAGCGGGCAGAGCGACCTCAGCGAAGATCTCGTCGCTGCCTATGCGCCCTTTACGCCGCAGGTGGAAACCCTGCGTGCCCTGCGCAGCCAGCTCATGCTGCGCTGGTTCGATACCGACGTGTCCCACAAGGCGCTCGCCATCCTCAGCGCCGAGCGCGAAGAAGGGCGCAGCTTCATCGCCGCCAACCTTGCCATCGTGTTCTCGCAGCTGGGCGAGCATACGCTGCTGATCGATGCCGATCTGCGCAACCCGTCGCAGCACCGGCTGTTCGGCCTCGAAAACCGCGTCGGCCTGTCCGCCATGCTGACCAATCGCGCCGGCCCGGAAGCGATCCATCGCATCCCCGCGCTGCGCGACCTGTCGGTATTGACTGCCGGCGCGCAACCGCCCAACCCGTCGGAATTGCTGGCGCGCCCGGACTTTGCACAGCTGCTGAAAGACCTCAGCAAGGAATTCGACGTGCTTATCATCGACACCTCGGCGGCGGCCGATACCACCGACGCGCAGACGATCACCATCTGCGCCAACGGCGCGCTGATCGTGGCGCGTAAAAACATTTCGCGCTTCGGGCGCGTGCGGGCAATCGCCGAGAACGCGTTACAGACCAGCGCTACGATCGTCGGCACCGTGCTCAACGATTTCTGATTTGACGGCATGTCCACGCTGCTCGACATCAAGCGCCTGAAGAGCGGCGCCGTCGGGCTCGACTGGTTGCCAGTTGCCGCAGGGCTGCTGGTACTGTTCGTGCCGACGTTCTACGCGGCCGCCCTGTCATTCTGGCAGACCGACGAGAACGCGCATGGCCCGATCATACTTGCCGTCGTCGTCTGGCTATTCTGGAAAATGCGCGCGATGCTGTTCACGGGTTCGTTCCGGCCGCAGCCGGCGCCGGGGATCGCGCTCCTCGTATTCGGCCTGCTGTTCTACGTCGTCGGCCGCTCGCAGCAGATCGCACTGTTCGAGATCGGTGCGCTGGCGCCCGTTCTGGCGGGCGCGCTGCTGGCGATGCGCGGCTCGCACGTGCTGCGCGCGTTCGCTTTTCCGATTTTGTTTATCGCGTTCATGCTGCCGTTGCC
>JBDSSV010000090.1:0-3417 GCA_039928535.1 Burkholderiales bacterium | reverse complement strand
GCTGCGTCCCGGCTTAAGCTTGCGTACTGGATTTGCAATCAGGCGTTATTCTTGAAGTGATTGCCGTGCTCGCCGCGCCCGCCATGGCGGCCGTGACGGGAGCCGCGCGAAAATTGCTTGTCGGCGATCGCTTTCTGTTCCGGCGTCAGCACGGCGTACAGATCTTTCACTGCCGCAGTCCGCGCTTCCATGCCGGCGATGCGCTGCTTCATCCGCTCCGTGTGCTGCGCCATGCGCTCCGGCGCCGTCTGATTGGTCGCTTCGGGCTGGGCCTTTCTCTGCTCGTGCCGCGCGATCATGGCGTCGGTGCGCTGGCGTGTCTTGGTCGAGAAGGCCTGCCAGGCATTTTCCTGCGCGGGCGTGATCTTGAGCTCGACCTTGAGCGCGGCCAGATGGCCTTCGACGGCGGCCTTGGGATTGCTCCACTTGCCGTGATGACCGCGATGCTCGTGGCCGCCGCGCGGGCCATGCCGCATTTCGCCGCGATCGGCGCCCCGGCCGCCCGACTGGTAGCCGCCCTGGCCCGGCGCTTTGTCCTGCGCATAGACCAAAGAACCCGACACGGCTAGCGCTGCCGCAGCGATCATGCCTGCGATAACTTTACGGTTGTTTCTCATGTGCTGTCTCCATTGGGTTAAATGACGATTGCCGTTCCCGGTCCGGCGTTAGCTGTCTGACGGTTCGCGGGTTCTTCTGGCAGCGCTCATTTGAGCACCAAGGTGTAACTGCAGCATGTCACGCGGCGGCCTTTTTGTATCGCACCCTGTCACGCGTGGCGGTTGTTACACTGCGATACAATTTTTTTGCCGCATGCGCGGCGGACGCGTTATACAGGCTCTCATGAGTACGCAAGACCACATACTGGTTGTCGACGACGACCTCGAAATCCGCGGCCTGCTGCGCGACTACCTCGAAAAAAACGGCTACCGCGTGACTGCCGTGGGCGACGGCAAAGGCATGTGGGCGGCGTTTGACGATGCGCGGCCGGACTTGATCGTGCTCGATCTGATGCTGCCCGGCGATGACGGCCTTACGTTGTGCCGCGACCTGCGCGGGCGTTCGCAGATTCCCATCATCATGCTGACTGCGCGCGGCGAGGAAACAGACCGCATCGTCGGTCTGGAAGTCGGCGCCGACGACTACCTCGCCAAGCCGTTCGGCCCGCGCGAGCTGCTCGCGCGCATCAAGAGCGTGCTGCGTCGCACGCGGACGCTACCGCAGAACCTGCAGCCCGATGCGGCGCGCCGCATCAGCTTTGCCGGCTGGACGCTCGACGTTGCCGCGCGCAACCTGCTGTCGCCCGCCGGCGTCGTCGTCGCGCTGAGCGGCACGGAATTCAAATTGCTCAGGCTATTTCTCGCGCATCCGAACCGCGTGCTGAACCGCGATCAATTGATCGATCTCATGCTGTCGCGCGACGCCTCGCCGTTCGACCGCAGCATCGACGTGCAGGTCAGCCGCCTGCGCCATCGCCTGGATGAAGACGCCAAGGAGCCGGCGATCATCAAGACCGTGCGCGGCGAGGGCTATGTATTCGCGGTGCCCGTGGAAGTCAGCACGTGACGCGGCTTCTGCCGCGCTCGCTGCTCGCGCGCTTCGCGCTGCTCCTGCCAAAGTCGCTGTTCGCGCGTCTCGTGCTGATATTGCTGGGCGGTCTCGTCGTCGCGCAGCTGCTGAGTTTCGCGGTGCACTGGCGCGAGCGCGGCGAATACATCACGCGTTCGATGGGCATGCGCTCGGCCGCGCGCATCGCCGACATCATCGAGCTGCTCGATTCGATCGCGCCCGCCGAGCGCGCGAAAATCATCAGCGTGTTCAGCTCGCCGCCCTTGCGCATCGCGCTCGGCGAGGCGCCGCTGGCGGCGCAGCCCGCCGATGCCGAGAAAGTAGAGCAGGCGGCCCAGTTTACGGCGGCCATCAACCGTTCGCTCGCCGACGGGTTCGATCTCGTCGTGCAGGCCACCGATGCGCCGGCGCGGTCGGGTTACGGCAAGGGCGCGTGGCCGGGATGGCGCAATCGCCCGGACATGGGCAGCGCGAATTCGGGCGAACCCGGCGCGGCGCCGCCGATGCGTCGCTATGGCGGCGTATCGTTCATCGTGCAGGCGCGCCTTCACGACGGCGAACTCGTTACCTTCAATTCGCGCCAGTCGCAGGAGTCGTTCGCCTGGCCGTCCCAGTTATTACTGAGCCTGGCGGTGTTGCTCGCGGTGGTCATTGCGGTGACGCTGCTCGCGGTGCGCTGGTTGACGCGACCGCTGCATGTGCTCGCCGAGGCCGCACACAGCCTCGGCGAAGATATCAACCGTCCGCCCCTCGACGAAAGCGGCCCGCTCGAAGTCGGCCGCGCGGCACGCGCGTTTAACACGATGCAGCAAAAGTTGTCGAAATTTATCAGCGAGCGCACCCGCATATTTGCCGCGATGTCGCACGACCTGAAGACGCCGATCACGCGGTTGCGGCTGCGCGCGGAACTGCTCGACGACGCAGAGCTACGCGCGAAATTCGTCAAAGACCTCGAAGAAATGGATGCGATGGTCAGTTCGGCGCTCGATTTCATGCGCGGCGTCGAGCCGCATGAGCCGGCGCAACCCGTTGACATCATGGCGCTGCTCGAGAGCCGGCAGGCCGACGCGCGCGATATGGGCAGTGATGTCGCAGTCGGCGGCGCTGCACACGCGCCCTACAACGGGCACGCGCAAATGCTGAAACGCTGCGTCGGCAATCTGATCGACAACGCGGTCAAGTACGGACAGCGCGCCGTAATCGAAGTCAGCGATACGCCCGCCGAACTACAGATTACGGTGCGCGACGAAGGGCCCGGTATACCCGAGGCAGAGCTGGAGCGCGTGTTCGAGCCGTTCTACAGGCTGGACGCGTCGCGCAACCGGGAGACCGGGGGCAGCGGCCTCGGCCTGACGATCGCGCGCAACATTGCGCGGGCGCACGGCGGCGAGCTCAAACTACGCAATCGCGCGGCCGGCGGGCTCGATGCGGTGCTGACTTTGCCGCGCCGTGCTTAGAAGTTTCTAGAACGAAAATCTATTGGCCACCGAGGACGCAGAGATCAGAGAGGAAATACATTAGGGAACCTTTGATTAAGTCCCAAACCGTTCGCCCTGAGGTATCGAAGGGTGAACGGTTTCCCTCTGAGGAATCTGTATTCGTGCTTCTATACATCAGCACGAACGGACTTAATCAGGGCTTCCTTAGCCATACTTTTGAAGTGCAATTTATTTTGACTTCCCCTCTGTGGGCTCTGTGTTCTCTGTGGCAAATGCTTTTGGGTCTGTTTTAATCTTCGTCCAACTCGTTCATCGGTCGCTTGGATTGGGGCTGCTAGTCCAGCTTGACGCCGAGCCGCTTGCCGATCGCGCCCCATTTATCGGCGTCGCGCTGGATTACCTGCGCGAATTC
>JBDSSV010000089.1:0-3163 GCA_039928535.1 Burkholderiales bacterium | reverse complement strand
GCAATTCCTGCGGCGTCAGAAATCCGTCGCCGTTAGCATCGGCTCCCATAAATTCTTTTTTCAATGCTAATGGAACCGGCTCGCCGCCCGCTCCCGTATCCGCGCGAGGCTCAAGTCGTGACTCCATACGCGCATCGACAGCGCGCTCGGTCGCCGTAGTCGGCGCCTTGGCCGGGGGCGACTCGTTGGACGGCGCAGCCGCCGGCGTAACATTTGCGGCCGCCTGCTTAGGTGCAGCGGCGACGCCGTCTTTTTCCAGAAACTGTTCAAGTTCGCGCATCGATACGACGCCGTCGCGATTCAGATCGATCTCGTCGAAACGGTCCGCAAAGCGCGGCAGGCGCTTGGTCATTTCTTCGCGGGTCAGGTCGCCGCTGCGATCGACATCGGCAGCTTCAAAACGCTGCGCTGCCTCGCTCGAGACGGCCGGCGCCGTCGCGGGCACACTTTGCAGCACCGCCTGTTTGCGGATTTCGAGTTCCATCGCCCGCTGCTTGAACACGATCGCCAGCGCCAATGCGCCAGCGACGACGAAGGCGCTGCTCCGCAGCCATCTCCCACGCTTGCGGGTTATGACGCCGGTGCGCGGCGCACGTTGGCTGGCCACGGCCGGCGCCGAATTTTGCGATGGGGCGGCGGCCGGAATGTCCGGCGTGCCGCGATTGAACGCCGACATCGGCGTGCGTCCGCTGAAAAGCTCGCGCCATTCGGCGACGCTCTGCGGGCGCAATTTTTCGTCGACCTTGAGGCCCCACTCGATGGCGCGCAGAAAGCGCTCGTCGTAACGCGTGCGCGCCACAGTCAATGTCGCGGGCACGCCGTCGGCCTTGATGCGCTTGACGGCATCGGGCGGATTTTCGCCGGTCACGGCGCGATACATGACGCCCGACAACGCATAAATGTCCGTCCACGGGCCCTGGTTGCCGTCGCCGGAGTATTGCTCGAGCGGTGCGTAGCCAGGCGACACCACGGAAGTCAGAATCTGAGCGGCGCCGCCGGTGGCCAGGCGCGCCGACCCGAAATCAATCAACACCGGCGTGCCGTTTTCGCGCAAAAATACGTTTGAAGGCTTGATATCGCGATGCAGGAAACCGGCCTGATGCACGGCCTGCAATCCATCGAGTATCGGCAGCAGTATCTTTTTCAGCGTGGCCTCGTCCGGCATCGGCGCGCGTTTCAAATGCTGGTACAACGACTCGCCCGCTTCATAGTCCATCACCATGTAACTGGTGCCATTGGCTTCAAAGTAGCGATTGACACGTACGATGCTGGGATGGCTGAACTTCGCGAGCGTGCGTGCCTCCTGAATGAAACGCTCGAGACCCCACTTGTAGTTGAACTCGCTTTCCGTATTGACGGGAACAATGCTGCCGTCGAGCGCGCGCACCGCAAGTTCCCCCGGCAGGTACTCCTTAATGGCGACGTGTTTTTCGAGATGGCTGTCCCAGCCGAGGTAAGTCATACCGAAGCCGCCAACGCCGAGCACGGCTTCGAGCCGGTACTCATGCAGCATCGAATTCGGCGCCAGCGCGTTGCGGTAGGTCGCGTCTTCAGCCATGGGCCGGACCAACGCCTGAATGCAAAACTTTCGTTTTCATCGCATCACCATCATCCACCAAGCCCGACGAAAAATCCACCTGTCATAACACCTGTTAAGGGCCGCCGGCGCGACAAAAGGTTTTCTGCAGGCCGGGCTACTTCCACCGCCAGTCGCGGAACTGCTCGCGCAGCGCGGCTTTCATCATCTTGCCGGTCGACGTACGCGCGATGGCTTCGACGAAAGCACAATCGTCAGGCAGCCAGAACTTCGCGAATTTAGGCGCCAGGTATTCGCGCAGTTCCTGCGCAGTCGCTGCCGCTCCGGGCTTGCACACGATGACCGCCAGCGGTCGTTCGTCCCATTTCGGATGCGCAACACCGATGACCGCCGCCTCCTGCACCGCCGGGTGACCGACCAGCGCGTTTTCAAGATCGAGCGAGCTTATCCATTCGCCGCCGGACTTGATCAGATCCTTGGTACGGTCGGTGATCTTGACGTAGCCCTCAGCGTCTATCGTCGCGACGTCGCCGGTACGAAACCAGCCGTCGTCGGTCCACTTGTCCGCTTCCGCGTCGAGCTTGTAGTAGGCCGCTGCAATCCACGGCCCGCGCACCTGCAACTCGCCCATCGTTGTGCCATCCCACTGCGCGCAGCCTTCATCGGTCATCGCGCGGACTTCGACAAACGGCGCCGGCACACCCTGCTTGACACGATACGCATAGCGCTCGTCGGCGGGCAAGTCGTTCAGGACGTGCTTGAGATGCGCGGTCGTGCCGAGCGGCGTCGTCTCCGTCATGCCCCAGGCGTGGAGCACGTCGAGATTGAAACGGTCGAACGCGCGGATCATGGACTCGGGCGCAGCGGCGCCGCCCACCACCATGCGCATGTTGCGCATCAGCCGCCAGCGCGCCGGCTCCTTTTCGAGCGCCTGCAGAATTCCCATCCAGATGGTCGGCACGCCGGCGGTGAACGTGACTTGCTCCGTCTCATACAAATCGAGCAGGCTCACCGCATCCAGATGCGGGCCGGGCAGCACGAGCTTGCAACCGACCATGGCACCGGTAAAAGGCAGGCCCCAGGCATTGACGTGAAACATCGGCACGACCGGGCACAGGGTATCGCTTTGACGGATGCCAAGCGTATCTCCCATCGCGCATGCCATCGAATGCAGCGACAGCGCGCGGTGGGAATACACCACGCCCTTCGGGCGCCCGGTGGTGCCCGACGTATAGCACATGCCGGCGGCGTCGTTCTCGTCGAGCTGCGGCGCCTGCATTACCGCGGCGCTGCTGATGAACTGCTCGTAATCGTCGTAACCCGCGGCGGGTTTTCCGCACAGAGGAACGACGATCACACGCTCGAATTTTATTTTGTCGCGGAATTTTTCATACAGCGGCAGCAGGACGTCGTCGACGATCAGAAAACGGTCGCCGGCGTGATCCGCGATGTAGCCGATGTCGTCCGGATGCAGGCGCAGATTCAGCGTATGCAGCACGCCGCCCGCGCACGGAATCCCGAAGTACGCCTCGAGATGCGCGTAATGGTTCCACATCAGCGTGGCGACGCGGTCGCCTTTGCGCATGCCGGCCGCCTGCAACGCACCGCCCAACGCGAGGCTGCGGC
>JBDSSV010000088.1:0-7676 GCA_039928535.1 Burkholderiales bacterium | reverse complement strand
GCGCTGGCTGAACGGTCGACGATAATCGTGACGCCCGCGGGATGCTTAATGTTAAGCGGACCGAGCGACCCGAAGCCCGCGCCGAATACTGCGCGCACCTCGGGTTCGGCGGCCGGCTGCAACGGTGATTGCAGCGCCGGCAGCTTGGCCGCCTTGATCTCGTTCAGCATGTGATCGCCGCGCAGGATAAGCGCGACGAGCCCGTCCGCACCTTTGTAGACGAGCGTCTTGAGCGTGTTTTGCACGGGAAGCTTGAGCAGCCCGCACAGATCGTCGATGGTGCGCACGCCAGGCGTGGCGACCATCGTCAGGGCGGATTGCGCGGCGCCGCGTTGCGCCGGCGTCGCCATGGCTTCGGCGAGCTCGACGTTGGCTGCATAGTCCGAGTCGGGGCAATAGGCAATTGCATCCTCGCCCGAATCGGCGAGCACGTGGAACTCGTGCGAGCCGGTACCGCCGATCGAGCCGGTGTCGGCGGCGACCGCGCGAAACCTGAGGCCGAGGCGCGTGAAGATGCGCGTGTAGGTATCGTGCATGTTGCGGTATTCGCGCTCGAGATCGGCGTAGCTCGCGTGGAAGGAATAACCGTCCTTCATCACGAATTCGCGTCCGCGCATGACGCCGAAGCGCGGCCTGCGCTCGTCGCGGAACTTGGTCTGAATCTGGTAGAAATGCACCGGCAGCTGGCGGTAGCTCTTGATTTCGTTGCGCGCGATGTCGGTGACGACTTCCTCGGAGGTCGGTTGCACGACGAAATCGCGCTCGTGCCGGTCCTTCAATCGCAGCAGTTCGGGCCCGTACGCCTGCCAGCGGCCGGACTCCTGCCACAGTTCCGCCGGTTGCACGACCGGCATCAGGAGCTCGACCGCGCCGGCGCGGTTCATTTCCTCGCGCACGATCGCTTCAACTTTGCGCGCGACGCGCAGGCCCATCGGCATCAGGCTGTAGATGCCACTGCCCAGCCGCCTGATCAGTCCCGCGCGCAGCATCAGCTTGTGGCTGACGAGTTCCGCCTCCGACGGCGCTTCCTTGAGTGTCGACAGAAAAAACTTCGATACGCGCATGTCTATCCGAAACCGTTGAAAGCCCTTATTCTACCGAACCATCGCTAATTTCCGGAAAATCTCTCACGCATGAAGTTCCTGCAAAGCTGGCGCATACGCAAGCCGGCAGAAGACAACGAGTCGGTCTACATCAGCGAAAAATTCGGCGTGCGCACGCTGCATATCGGCAGCGACACAGTGCAAAGCGCGATGCGCATCGCGCGGCCGAACGACCTCGAGGTCTCGTATACGCGCAGCATGATGGCGTTCCTGCTGTTCAAGTCCGATCCGCGCGAAATCCTGATGGTGGGGCTGGGCGGCGGCTCGCTGACAAAATTCATCTACCACCGGCTGCCGCACGCGCATATCACCGCGATCGAGGTTAATCCGCGCGTGGTGGACATCGCGCGCCAGTATTTTTTCGTGCCGGAGAACGACGCGCGCCTCGATATCATCGTGACGGATGGTGCCGACTATGTGCAAAGAGACGGCATCAACGCCGACGTCATCGTGATCGACGGCTATGACGCCGAGTCGCAGGTCGAAGCGTTGTCGACGCCCGCGTTTTACCGCGATTGCGCGCGCGCGCTTGGCGACGCCGGCATGCTGGTCGTCAACTTGTGGGGGGGCGACCGTAATTTCACGACGTGTGTCAATCGTCTCGCCAAGGCGTTCGACGGACTGGTGGCTTGCCTGCCGGCAGGCCGGCCCGGCAACATTGCCGCGTTCGCGTTCAAGCGCAGTCCGGGCCAGCCCGCATGGGGCGAGTTGGGTTTGCGCGCGACGGAACTTGAGTCCCGATACGGGCTTGAATTCACGCGTTTCGTGCAGGAATTCACGCAGATGAATCCGCACGATGAGGAGCGCCTGCTGATGTAGCGCTGGCTATCAATTAGTGCAGGTTTGTGGAAGAATCTAGCCAGTCAGAGCATACACAGGGTGACTCACATGATCGATCGTGACGGGTATCGCCCGAATGTCGGAATCATCATCTGCAACTGCCGGAACGAGGTCTTCTGGGGCAAGCGCGTCAAAGAGCATTCATGGCAGTTTCCGCAGGGCGGCATCAATGCGGGTGAAACGCCGGAGCGCGCGATGTACCGCGAACTGCACGAAGAAGTCGGTCTTGGCGCTGAGCATGTGCGCATCCTCGGCCGCACACGCGACTGGTTGCGCTACGAAGTGCCCGAGCAATGGGTGCGGCGCGAGTGGCGCGGCAACTATAAAGGGCAAAAGCAGATCTGGTATTTGCTGCGCCTGGTCGGCCGCGATTGCGACGTGCACCTGCGCGCGTCCGAAAAACCCGAATTCGACGCGTGGCGCTGGAACGCTTACTGGGTGCCGCTCGACTCAGTGATCGAGTTCAAGCGCGACGTCTACCAGCTCGCATTGAACGAGTTGGCAAAATACCTGCACCGCAATTCGCACGAGCGGCGTCCGCATATCGTCAGCGCGCCCTAAACCGTCCCGCCGCGTAACGCGGCTCTGGTCGCGAGAATTGCCCCCCCGGAATTGACAGTTATGACGCAGGGTTTTACACTGCGTTCACAGATTAGATTCAGTCTAATTCCTGTTCCAGCCCAATACGTTTGCGCGGCGAAGGTTGCCGCGGCTGGATTTACCGCCGGTGTTGTTCGGCGGCCCGGCAACTGATGATAGGAGAAAGCGATGCAACTCAAAGGTTCGAAAACCGAAGAAAGTCTGAAAGCCGCATTTGCCGGCGAATCGCAAGCCAATCGCCGTTACCTGTATTTCGCAGCGAAAGCGGACGTCGAAGGCCAGAATGACGTCGCGGCAGTATTTCGCTCGACCGCCGAAGGCGAAACCGGCCATGCTCACGGCCATCTCGAATATCTCGAAGCAGTCGGCGATCCCGCCACGGGCTTGCCCATCGGTAAATCGCGTGACAACCTTAAAGCCGCCATCGCGGGCGAAACCCACGAGTACACGGACATGTACCCGGGCATGGCGAAGGCCGCGCGCACCGAAGGTTTTGAGGAAATTGCGGATTGGTTCGAGACCCTGGCGAAAGCCGAGCGCTCGCACGCCAACCGTTTTCAAAAATCGCTCGACGCGTTGGCCGACTAAGAGCAGCGCGCAAGCATGAAGGCGGAGGGCTGAAAAGTCTTCCGCCTTTTTTCATACTTCATCTTTCAACCATTACATAATGGCCGCACGCGAAGGCAATCTCGAAGCGCCCACCCGTCATCCGCTTGATTGGCAGGGCGACGGGTTCTACGACGAAGCGAAAGTATTCGGCGAGCTCGAGCGCGTCTTCGATATCTGTCACGGCTGCCGCCGTTGCGTCAATCTGTGCACCGCGTTTCCGCGTCTCTTCGATCTGATCGACGAAGGCGGGACCGGCGAGCTCGACGGTGTAAAAAAAAGCAAATACTGGGAAGTCGTCGACCGCTGCTACCTGTGCGATACGTGCTACATGACGAAGTGTCCGTATGTGCCGCCGCATCCCTGGAACGTCGACTTTCCGCACCTGATGCTGCGTGCGAAAGCGGTCAAGTTCAAAGCGGGCGGCACGTCCGTTCGCGACAAGCTGCTGTCGTCGACCGACGCGTTAGGCAAGCTCGCGACCATTCCGGTGGTGGTGCAGGCCGTGAACATGGCGAACCAGACGCCTGCACTGCGCGGCGTTATGGACAAGGTGCTTGGCGTGCACAAGGAGCGTGTGCTGCCCGAATATGCGAGCGCCAAATTCCGGTCGCACGCCCGGCCGGACGCTTCGTTCGTCGTCCGCGATGGTAAAACCACGCCGGGCAAGGTTGCGGTTTTTTCGACCTGCTACATTAACTACAATGAGCCCGGTATCGGCCACGATCTGCTCAAGATTCTCGCGCACAACGAAATTCCCGCGATTGTCGTCGAGCGCGAAGCCTGCTGCGGCATGCCGAAGCTCGAGCTCGGCGACCTCGACGCAGTGGCGAAATTAAAAGAGATCAACATCCCGCCGCTGGCGAAGCTCGCGCGAGACGGCTTTGCGATACTGACGGCGATCCCCTCGTGCACGCTGATGTTTAAGCAGGAACTGCCGCTGATGTTTCCCGGCGACGCCGAGGTGCAGGCGGTGCGCGCGGCGATGTTCGACCCGTTCGAGTATATGATCATGCGCAACAAGGACGGGCTGTTGAAAACCGACTTCAAACAGCAACTCGGCAAGGTGTCGTATCACATACCCTGCCACTCACGTGTGCAGAACGTCGGCCAGAAGACGCGTGAAATGCTGACACTTGTGCCCGGCACCGAAATCAACACCGTCGAACGCTGCTCGGGGCACGACGGCACGTGGGGCGTCAAAAGCGAATTCTTCGAACAGTCGATGAAAATCGGGCGCCCGGTGTTCAGGCAGATGGCGGCGACGGACCCCGATTACATCAGCTCCGATTGTCCGATCGCCGGCCGTCACATCCAGCAAGGCATGGGCGAAACGCGCGCGCGCAAAGAGCATCCGCTGGCGCTGCTGCGTATCGCGTATGGTTTGTAACGTATTCAGGATCATCGATGCCACGAATAACCGCGGATAGCCTGTTGACGCTCGAAGCCTACGCCAAAGCGCGCAAGGAATTTCGCGCCCGCGTGCTTGCCCACAAGAAGAATCGCACGGTCGCGCTCGGCGATCATGTAACACTGGTGTTCGAAGACGAACTGACGTTACGCTATCAAATCCAGGAGATGCTGCGCGTCGAGCGTATTTTCGAGGAAGCGGGCATACGCGACGAGCTCGCTGCCTACAATCCGCTGGTGCCCGACGGCAGCAACTGGAAGGCGACGATGCTGATCGAGTATCCCGATGCCGAAGAACGCCAGCGCATGCTGGCGAAATTGAAAGGTATCGAGGACAAAGTCTGGATTTGCGTGGCCGGACAGGGTCGCGTGCACGCGATCGCCGACGAGGATATGGAGCGCGCGAACGACGAGAAGACTTCTGCGGTCCACTTCCTGCGTTTTGAGCTCACGCCGGGGATGTTGAACGCGCTGGCTACGGGTGCCGAGCTCGCCGTCGGCGTAGATCACGTGGCTTATGCGGCGGCGGTCGACGTTGTGCCGGCCGCGGTGAAATCCTCGCTGCTGCAGGATTTGCAGCTATGAACATGCAGCCCATTCTGCCAGGATTGCTGATGTGGTGCGCAGTGCTGCCGTCGTTGGCGATGGCGCAACCGCGCAACGAACCTGAGGACGGGGCGGACCTCAAGCCGTTCGCCGAACTCGAAGTCAAGCTGCCGGCTTTCCCCAAACCGGAAAACCTCCTCAAGTTCGAGCCCAGTGCCGCCAGCAATAACCGTTTTTACGTCGATGCGGCGTCAATATTCGTCGGTGATGACGGCACGGTGCGCTATACGCTGGTGATCGAGAGCGCCAGCGGCGCCCAAAACATTTCGTATGAAGGTGTGCGCTGCGAGACCTTCGAGCAGAAAATTTACGCCTACGGCGGGCGCGATGGGGTCTGGCGGCCGACGCGTGCGCCACAGTGGCGGTCGGTCAATTATCAGGACAGCTACCGCCAGCGCAGAATACTGGCGGACGATTATTTCTGTCGCGACAATCGCAGGGTCAAATCCCGCGAGGCGGCGATTCAGCTCTTTAAGTACCCGCAGCCGCCGACTGGCGGCACTACCGTTCGATGGCGTGACGCGTTTTAGCTGACAGTTGACGCGACAATCACGTCCCGGCAACGTCGTCGCGGGCGGCGTGTACCGACTTACAGCAGGACCAGATTGTCGCGGTGTATCAGCTCCGGCTCGTCGACATAGCCAAGCTTGGCCTCGATTTCGCTCGACGCTGTTTTCAGAATGCGGCGTGCTTCGGAAGCGCTGTAATTGACCAGGCCGCGCGCGATTTCCGCGCCATCCGGGCTGCAGCACGCCACGACCTCGCCGCGCTCGAATTCGCCCGCCACTTCGTAGACGCCGATCGGCAGCAGGCTCTTACGCTGTTCGCGCAACGCCTTCACGGCGCCGGCATCGAGGATCAGCCTGCCGCGCACCTGCAGATGGTCGGCCAGCCACTGCTTGCGCGCGGCGAGCGTTTGCGTCGTCGCTTTCAACAGAGTGCCGATATGCTCGCCGCGCGCCAGACGCACCAGCACCTGTTCCTCGCGGCCCGACGCGATCACGGTGTGCGCGCCGCTGCGCGCCGCGCGCTTGGCCGCGAGTACTTTCGTCAGCATGCCGCCCAGTCCGATAGCGCTGCCGGCACCACCGGCAATCTTTTCCAGTTCGGCGTCCCCGGCCTCCGCTGCGTGGACCAGCGTAGCGTGCGGGTTCTTGCGCGGATCCGCGGAGAATAGCCCCGCCTGATCGGTGAGTATCACCAGCGCGTCGGCTTCTATCAGGTTGGTCACCAGCGCGCCCAGCGTGTCGTTGTCGCCGACGCGGATTTCCTCCGTCGCCACGGTGTCGTTTTCATTGATGATGGGGACCACGCCGAGCTCGAGCAGCGTGCGCAGCGTCGAGCGCGCATTCAGATAACGTTTGCGGTCCGCCAGGTCTTCGTGCGTCAGCAGAATTTGCGACGTGATCAACGCGTGCTCGCGGAAACAGGACTCATAAGCTTCGATCAGGCCCATCTGGCCGACCGCAGCCGCGGCCTGCAACTCGTGCACGGCGTGCGGGCGTCGCGTCCAGCCCAGCCGCTGCATGCCTTCGGCGATCGCGCCGCTCGATACCAGAATAACTTCGCGGCCGAGCTTGCGCAATTCAGCGATCTGCGCGACCCAGCGCGCCAGCGCGGCAAGGTCGAGGCCCTTGCCCTGATTGGTGACCAGGCTGCTGCCGACCTTGACGACCAGCCGTTTCGCGTTGGCTAACTCTGAACCCATGATCAATTTGACGCTGGTTGCTGAATCAGGCTTCGCGCTTCAATTCGCGGGGCGGGGTCTGCGCGTCGAATTCCTCGCCCGCAATTTCCACCGGCCGTGTTTTGTCCAGGTGGGCCATGATCGCATAGGTCAATTCTTTGCAGCCCGTACCGCTCAACGCGGAGATCATAAAGCTTTTGTCGTGCCAGCCAAAATCCTTCAGGAACTTTTCCACCCGCGTCGCATGCTCTTCCGGCGCCAGCAAATCCGCTTTGTTCAGCACCAGCCAGCGCGGTTTGTCAAAAAGCGCCTCATCATATTTTTTCAGCTCGTTGATGATTGCGCGCGCTTCGACGACCGGGTCGGTGTCCGCGTCGAAAGGCGCGATGTCGACGATGTGCAGCAAGAGGCGCGTGCGCGCGAGGTGGCGCAGGAACTGGTGACCGAGTCCGGCGCCTTCGGCGGCTCCCTCGATCAGCCCCGGGATGTCGGCAATCACGAAGCTGCGGTTGTCGTCGACGCGCACCACCCCGAGATTGGGATGCAGTGTAGTGAACGGATAATCGGCAACTTTCGGCCGTGCGGCTGAAACCGAGCGTATGAAAGTGGACTTGCCGGCATTGGGCATTCCGAGCAGGCCGACGTCGGCTAGCACTTTGAGTTCGAACTTCAATTTGTGGGATTCGCCCGGCATGCCGCGCGTGAACTGGCGCGGCGCGCGGTTAGTGCTCGACTTGAAATTAGTGTTGCCGAGCCCGCCGTCGCCGCCCTTCGCCAGTATGGCTTTTTGCTCATGCGCCGCGAGATCGGCGATGATTTCGCCG